>JACCXR010000383.1 GCA_013696915.1 Euzebyaceae bacterium | reverse complement strand
CACTCGGCCAGTGACAGCACGCCGCGCGCGGCGCCCGCGACCCGCTGGCCGGGCTGCTCCTGGTCCGGGACGAACGCGCCGAGCCGGTCGTCGAAGCGCAGCCGTCCCTGCGCCTGGCTGAACAGGTGCACCGCCGGGTTCCAACCGCCCGACACGAGCAGCAGGTCGCAGTCGACGCTGCGGCTGCCCGCGCCTGCCGCGGCGTCGGACAGCTCGGCGACGTGCGCGGCCGTGACCCGGTCCGTGCCGCTGGTGCCGACCACCGCGTGGCCCTGCAGGACCTCGATGCCGTGGTCGGCGCACCGGCGCGCCCATGTACCGGCCGCCTGCGGCCGGCTGTCCACGATCGCGACGACCTCGACGCCGGCGTGGGTCAGGTCGTGGGCCGCGGCGTAGGCGCTGTCGTTGGTCGTGAACACCACCGCCCGGCGGCCCGGGACCACGGCGTAGCGGTTGGCGTAGGTGCGGGCGGCCCCCGCGAGCATCGTGCCGGGCCGGTCGTTGTCCGCGAAGACCAGGGGCCGCTCGTGCGCGCCGGTCGCGAGGACGACCTCGCCGGCCCTGATGCGCCAGATCCGCTGGCGCGATACCGCGGGTGGAGCGGCCGCGCCGAGATGGTCGGTGCGGCGCTCGAGGGCGAGCAGGTAGTTGCCGTCGTAGCAGCCGAAGACGGTGGTGCGCGGCAGCAGCCGGACCTCCGGCCGGCCGGCGAGCCGCTCGACGGCCGCGCCGACCCACTCCGCCGCGGGCGCGCCGTCCAGCGGGTCGCGGATGCCGAGGAGGGTCCCGCCGAACTCGCTCTGCTCGTCCGCGACGATCACGCGGGCGCCGGTATCCGCGGCGGCCAGCGCGGCGGGGAGTCCGGCGGCTCCCGCCCCGACGACGAGCACGTCACAGTGCGCGTGCATCGCGTCGTAGCGCGCCGGGTCCGGCTCGCGTGGCAGCCGGCCCCTGCCGCTCAACCCGCGGGCGACGAGCCCGTCGAAGAGCTCGACGGTCGTCGCGGTCAGCATCGGCTCCGGGAAGGGGTGCTCCAGCTGGACGAGCGCGTTCGGCTCGTCGACGCCGGCGGCGAAGATCCCACGGGGCCGGTGGTGCAAGATGCTGGTCGACACGCGGTGGACGCCGTTCGCGAGCAGCGCCGAGGCGAGCGTGTCGCCGCCGCACCCGCGGTGGTCGTCCCCGTCGAAAGTGAAGCGCAGGGCTTCCTCGCGGCGGATCCGGCCGCCCGACGGCAGACGCCATCCGGTGCTCACGAGATCTCCGGCACCGGGTCGCCGATCCTGTAGACCGCCAGGAAGGAGTGGGTGACCGTGTCCCGCACGGCGTTGAACCACCGGCGGCAGCCGGCGGAGTGGCACCACCGCTCCGCGAAGGGGCCTCGCGGGTTGTCGCGGACGAAGAGGTAGTCGCTCCACTCGTGGTCGCTCAGGGCATCGGGCTCGGCCGGATGGGCCACGTGCGCCTGACCGCCGTAGCTGAACTCGGTCTCGTCGCGCGGTCCGCACCACGGGCACGGGACTGACAGCATCGGGTGGACCTCCTCCAGTGTTTCAGCGCGCTCCCTCCGGGAGCGCCACGATCCACAATACGGAGAATCGCCTCCGACGAGCGTCGGCGATTCACTCTCAATGGGCGACCGCGGCGGCGCCGTGCTCGTCGACCAGCGCGCCCGTCGTGAACCGCTCCAGGCTGAACGGCGCGTTGAGCGGGTGCGGGGCGTCGGACGCGATGGTGTGGGCGTAGACCGAGCCGGCTCCCGGGGTGGCCTTGAACCCGCCGGTCCCCCAGCCGCAGTTGATGTACAGGTGCTCGACCGGGGTCAGCCCGAGGATCGGTGACGCATCCGGGGACACGTCGACGATCCCGGCCCAGGTGCGCAGCACGTGGGCGCGGGCGAAGATCGGGAACAGCTCGAGGGCGGCCGACATCTGGCGCTCGATGGTGTGCACGGACCCGCGCTGCGCGTAGGAGATGTACGCGTCGACGCCGGCCCCCATGACCAGCTCGCCCTTGTGCGCCTGGCTGACGTAGACGTGGACGGCGTTCGACATCACCACGCAGGGGTGCACCGGCTCCAGCAGCTCCGACACGAGCGCCTGGAGTGGGTGGCTCTGGATCGGCAGGCGCAGCCCGGCCATCCCGGCCAGGACGCTCGAATGCCCGGCGGCGCACAGCGCGACCTTGCCGGCGGTGATCGGGCCGCGGCTCGTCCGTAGACCGGCGACCCGGCCGCGGTCGACGTCGATGCCGGTCACCTCGCAGTTCTGGACGAGGTCGACGCCCATGGCGTCGGCGGCGCGGGCGAACGCCCACGCGACGTGGTCGTGCTTGGCGATCCCGCCGCGCGGCTGGTAGGTCGCGCCCAGCACCGGGTAGCGGGTGTCGGGCGAGATGTCGACGATCGGGCAGACGTCGGCGACCTGCTGCGGGTCGAGCCACTCGGCGTCGATGCCGTTGAGCCGGTTGGCGTTCACCCTGCGGATCCCCTCGCGCACGTCCTGGAGGGTGTGCGCGAGGTTCAGCACGCCTCGCTGGCTGAACAGGATGTCGTAGTCGAGCGCCTCGGCCAGCCCCTCCCACAGCTTGAGGGAGTGCTCGTAGATCCCCGCGCTCGCGTCCCACAGGTAGTTCGACCGGATGATGGTCGTGTTCCGCGCCATGTTGCCGCCCGCGAGCCATCCGCGCTCGACCACCGCGACGTTCGTGATGCCGTGCTCGGCCGCCAGGTAGTAGGCCGTCGCGAGTCCGTGCCCGCCGGCCCCGATGATCACGACGTCGTAGGAGGGCTTCGGGTCGGGATTGCGCCACAACCAGGACGGGTGCTCCTGCGGCGCACCGTCGGGGGCGGCCGTCATGCCCGGCTCCCGGTGCCGCCGTGGCGCGGGCGGCCGTCGAGCCGCACCGCGTCGCGGCCCACGATCTCGCGGGCCTCGCCGACGGTGTACAGCGAACCGGTCACCACCACGACGGCGTCGTCCTCTCCGGCCAGTTCGGAGGCCAGCGCGAGCGCCGCCGGGACGTCCACGGCGGTCAGGGCGGTCCTCCCGGCCAGCCGGACCGCCTTCGCGAGGCGGTCGGCCGGCGCGGCGCGGTTGGACGCCGGCTGGGTGACGACGACCGCGTCGGCCGCACCAAGGACCTCGCCGACGATACCGTCGACGTCCTTGTCGCCCATCACGCCGAGCACCACGACGCGCCGGCGGAACGGGAACTCGCCGCGCAGGGCGGCCGCCAGCGCCCGCGCGCCGTCGGGGTTGTGCGCGCCGTCGAGCAGGACCGGCGCCCGCCCCGGCCGGTGGAACAGCTCCAGGCGGCCAGGCGAGCGC
>JACCXR010000377.1 GCA_013696915.1 Euzebyaceae bacterium | reverse complement strand
ACCGCACCGTCGCCGGCGACCTCGCCGGCCTGGAGGCCCGCGAGCACACCGCCCAGGTTCCCGCCGAGATCCGCATCCAGCGCGAGGAGGACTTCCGCTCGGCGCGGCTGCCGGTGCTGTACTGCTCGCCGACGATGGAGCTCGGCGTCGACATCGCCGCCCTCAACGCGGTGCACCTGCGCAACGTGCCGCCCACCCCCGCCAACTACGCGCAGCGCTCCGGCCGGGCCGGCCGGTCGGGCCAGCCGGCGATCGTCACGACCTACTGCACCGCCGGCAGCCCGCACGACCAGTACTTCTTCCGCCGCTCCGACGCGATGGTCGCCGGCGCCGTGGCGCCCCCGCGGCTGGAGCTGGCCAACGCCGACCTCGTCCGCGCCCACCTCCACGCCGTCTGGCTCGCCGAGACCGGCGAGAAGCTCGGCTCGTCGATGCGCGAGGTCCTCGACCTCTCCGACGACGCCTACCCCCTCGCGCCCGAGCTGCGCCGGGCCGTCGACGACGCCGGCGTCCTCGCGCGGACGCGGCCGCGCGCCCGCGCCCTGCTGGACTCCATCGCCGGCGACCTCGCCGACGCCCACTGGTACACCGACGGGTGGCTGGACGAGGTGCTCGCCCAGGTCGGCGCGCGCTTCGACGACGCCTGCGAACGCTGGCGCGGGCTGTTCCGCGCCGCCCGCGACCAGGCCCGCAACCAGACGCGCGTCAGCCAGGACCCCTCGGCTGGCCCGAAGCAGAAGAACCGCGCGCGGGCGTTGCGCCGCGAGGCCGAAGCCCAGATGGACCTGCTCACCGCCGACTCGACCGAGCGCCGCCAGTCCGACTTCAACCCCTACCGCTACCTCGCCAGCGAGGGGTTCCTGCCCGGTTACAGCTTCCCCCGGCTGCCGCTGTCGGCGTTCGTGCCCGGGCGGCGCAGCCGCGACGACTACCTGTCGCGGCCGCGGTTCCTCGCGGTGTCGGAGTTCGGACCCGGCGCGCTCGTCTACCACGAGGGGGCCCGCTACCAGATCGAGCGGGTCGTGCTCCCGGCCGGCGAGGTCGACGGCGAGGGGCGCCTGCCGCTCACCGCGGTCAAGCAGTGCCGCGCGTGCGGCTACCTGCATCCCTACGACGGTCTCGCCGGGGCCGACACCTGCGAGCGCTGCGGCGACGAGCTCGACGGCGCGCCCCTGACGAACCTGTTCCGCATGCAGAACGTCGTCACCCGGCGGCGCGAGCGGATCAACTCCGACGAGGAGGAGCGCCAGCGCTCCGGGTTCGAGCTGCGCACCGGGATCCGCTTCGCCGAGGGCCGCACCCGGCCCGGCAGCCAGACCGCACAGGTCCGCGCCGGCGGCGAGACCGTCGCCACGCTGACCTACGGCGACGCCGCGACCATCTGGCGCATCAACCTCGGCTGGCGGCGGCGCAAGGACCGCGACCGCAACGGCTACGTGCTCGACCTCGACACGGGCCGCTGGCTCAGCGAGACCGACCTCGACCAGGGCGAGGACCCGCTGCCGTCCCTCGACCACGCCAAGCGCGTCGAGCGGGTCGTCCCCTACGTCTCCGACACCCGCAACTGCCTGCTGCTCGAGCCCGCGGACGCGTGGGACGACGGGCTGCAGGCGAGCGTCATGGCGGCGCTGAAGACCGCGATCCAGGCCGAGTTCCAGCTGGAGGACGCCGAGCTCGCCGCCGAGCCGCTGCCCAGTGAGGACGACCGCCGCTCGCTGCTGTACTACGAGGCCGCCGAGGGCGGCGCGGGCGTGCTCCGCCGCCTGCTCACCGAGCTCGACGCGCTTGCCCGGGTGGTCCGACGGGCGCTCGACGTCTGCCACGTCGACCCGGACACGGGGACCGACCTCCGCCGGGCGCGCGGCGCCCGCGAGGACTGCGAGGCCGCCTGCTACGACTGCCTGATGAGCTACCGCAACCAGCGCGATCACCGGCTGCTGGACCGCAAGCCGGCGATCGCGGTGCTGCTGGCCTGGCGGGCCGCCACGGTGGACACCTCGCCCGGCGAG
>JACCXR010000362.1 GCA_013696915.1 Euzebyaceae bacterium | reverse complement strand
GCGACGATGAGCAGGCGATGCGCAGGTTCGCCTCGGGCGTGCTCGGAAAGGAGGCCTACGAACAGCTTCCACCGGAACGCAAGCAGCAGATGGGCGAGAACCTGGGTGCCTTGCGCGCCCAGCTGCTGGGCGCCGGCTTTCCCCCGCTCGCCGAGGAGGACGTGCGCGGCGTGGAGGCGCCGACGCTGTTGCTGACCGGCGAGCGGAGCCCAGCGGCCCTGCGGCGGCTGACCGACCGCCTGCACGAGTTGGTGCCCAACTCCCGACGAGTCGAGATCGCGGCCGCCTCGCACCGCATGCACGAGGAAAACCCCGACGCGGTGAACGAGGCGATCCTCGGCTTTGTGGCCGAGCGGGGCTGACATCGCTTCACCGACCCTTCACCGGCCACGAGTACGTCGCCGTGTCCGCAGGATCCGCACGGCTTCTGCGGTGGTGATGGGCTCTGCTCCCAGCCCGATCGCCTGTCGGCGCTTGGCCTCGGGCACGTCGTAGTGGTCCTTCCAGGGCAGCGCCGGCTTGTGGTGGAACTGCCGGCGCTGGAGGCCCAGACGCGCCGCGAAGGCGTGCAGCTCCTCGGCGCTGTCGGCGATCAGGTGCGACCACCGGTCGCCACGCCAGGGAACCCGGAAGTCATCGACGTACACGGTCATGACCACCGTTGTGTACTTCAGGCGGCGTGACGCTGGCCCGTGTCCTTCTCGGCGGGGAGGGCGGCCAACACGGTTTCAAGGGTCTGGCGCAGCTGGCGGTATCCGGGCTCACCGAGCAGCTCGGTCAGGTCGCGCTCGACCTCGCGCATCGCCCGTCCGGCGGCGCCGACGGTTTCGCTCCCCCTTGCGGTGAGGTGGATGCGCTTGGCCCTGCGGTCCGCGCGATCTGGACGGCGCTCGACGTAGCCCTTGCTCACCAGGTCGTCGACGAGCTCACCCATCGACTGCGCGGTCATGCCGGCACGGCCGGCCAGGTCGGTGAGGCGTAGCCCGTCCTCGTAGGAGAGGTGCTCCATGACGTTGCCATGTGCCGGTCGCAGGTCCTCGAAGCCCGAGCGGGCGATCGCTGCGAACAGGCGTGCCGACAACGAGTTGTAGGCGAGTCGCAGCAGCCCGGGCGTGGCGATGAACCTCTCGGACACCCTTGACACTCTAGTAAGGAGCCCATATCTTCAGGATACCTTAGCAATCTCCACGGAGGGTTCAGCGTCATGGCAGTTGCCTACGTCACCAACATCCACCCCGTCACCGAGGAGGACTACCGGCGCGTCGCCGATGACGCGCTGGCCGGCGATAGGCCCGCCGGCCTTCTCCTGCATGCGGCCGGCAAGGACGACGAAGGCCACCGTTGGATCGTGGAGGTCTGGGACACCGAGGAGGACTCGGAGCGCTTCGCCGCCGAGCGCCTGTTCCCGGCCTTCGAGCGTCACGGCGTCGATGGCTCGCAGGCCACGCGGACCAGGATCGAGATCGACCACCTCGCCGGCACGGTCAGCACGCTGGCCTGACGAGCAACGGCCGCGGCCATGTCGCGTCGCAGGCCATCGCAATCCGTCAGTCCCGAAAGGAGAAGTCCATGGTCACATCACGCGCCGAGTCGGTCCGCCGGGCCGGACTCGCCCTCATCGCCGGAGCGCTGATCACCGCGGTCGGCGGCGCCGCCTCGCAGATCGTCCAGGCCTCGACCAGCGTCTCTGATGACCTGTGGCGCTATCCCTGGTCAAGCGACCTGTTCGTCCCCATCTCGGTGCTGTGGGCGTTCGCGCACGTCCTGGTCATCGTCGGCCTTCTCGGCCTCCGGCGCAGCGGCGTCGCCGGCCCGACGCGAAGCGCCGCCGTCGGCCTCGCGCTGGCGATCGCCGGCACCGGGGTGCTGCTCGTCGCAGAGTTCGCCTCACTTCCGTTCGCCGGCGACCGGGTCGCCGACACGGGGCCGGCGAGAGTGGGCGCTACGTTCGGGCTCGGTACGGCCCTCTCAGCCGTTGGGCTGCTTCTTACCGGCAGGGCGACACTTCAGGCCCGGCGCTGGGACGGCTGGCCGCGCTTCACCCCGCTCGTCGCGGGCGGCTGGACGTTGATCCTGCTGGGTGTGGCCGCAACGAAGGCGCTGCCGACGGGGGTCGCGATCTATGGGCTCTGCCTGCTCGCGATCGGGATCGCCATGTACACCCGCCCGTCGGCGGCGACGGCGGTCGGCGCCCCGCACGCCCAGCCCACATGAGGGCACGGCGCACCGGTTGAGGGGCCTGCGGCGGCCCGCTCGAGGGCCGCCGCTCGCAGGATCCCTTTGCCGGATTCCGTGAGTTCAGCCGCCGCGCTCCTCCTCGCCGGCCACCACAAGCCGCTCGCGCGAGCGCTGCAGGTCGTGTGTCCAGCGTGTTTTGCCAGGCCCTGCAAACCCGCGGGCTAGTCCCGCACGCGCTTGGCCTCAACGACTTTCCAGTCGGGGTCCGGGATCCGCTCAATGGTGCCTCCGGTCACGCGGTAGGCCCCGGTCCCGAACCACGACCAGCCCGCGACGTCCAGCGGGCCTTGATCGCGGAGATAGGGGCGGCCCGGTCGGTAGCGGTAGGGGCCGAAGCTCCCGTCCTGGTCGCAGGCGTCGCAAGCCCTGTACCAGCTGAGGTAGCCCGCGGCGAAGGACAGGCCCTCGAAGTACTGGACCCCCAGCCCGGTGACCATGCGCGCCGCCTGGCGCGATGTGGCGTCCTCCACGTCGACCAGGCGAATCTCGTTCTGGCGGAAGCCGGCCGCTCCGGCGAAGTCATAGGTGACGTGCTGGCCGAGGCTCTCGCCGGCCAGCTCGAGGGCCACGACCGAGCGGCTCTCGGTGGGCTTGCCCTGCCGGCGCTGCGGAACGCCGGGCAGCCGACGCGACGGCCGCGAGCGTGGGGCGACCAGGCGCTTGGTGTAGACGATCGGCCCTGCCCCCGAGCGGAAGGTCCGCGCGAAGGCGATCCGCCCGCGGAAGATCGTCGGCGCGGTCTCGGCGTCGGGGGTGTTGGCGTTTGTGACCGCGCGAAAGCGCGCGGAGCCCAGTGTGTGGACGAAGAGGTCGCAGCCGCCGGACCGCCCGTCCGCGCCGGTCTCGCGACCGCAGATCGAGACGATCGCCGCGGGCCGGCCCGCCGTGTTGGTGCCCAGGTCGGCGTCGAAGGGCTCGGCCTGCGAGGCTAGGGGCAGGCGCGTCTCGCCGCCCTCGCCGCTGCCGTCGCGCACGACGAGGCGGTACTGCGCGATCGCCGGGTCCCAGTCGCTGTAGAGGACGAGCCCGGCGTCATGGCGCACCTGCGTCGGTCGCTGGACGACGTCGATGGTCTCTTGGGCGACCGCCGGTGAGGCAGCAGCGCACAGCACGATGAGCACGAAGGTCAGGCA
>JACCXR010000349.1 GCA_013696915.1 Euzebyaceae bacterium | reverse complement strand
CGCCGTCACCGTCGGCGCCGAGGGCCAGCCCGGCCATCCCGCCGAGCAGCCGCCGCGCGCCTGCGGGGTCGTCCACGTCGATGCGCAGCCGGTCCCCGGAGCCCCGGAGCTGGGCGGGCGACCCCTCGGCGACCAGGCGCCCGCGGGCGAGGACGCCGACCCGATCGCACATCGACTCGACCTCGCCGAGCAGGTGGCTCGACACGAACACCGTCGTCCCGCCGTCGGCGAGGCGGCGCAGCAGCAGGCGCACCTCCCGCATGCCCTGCGGGTCCAGCCCGTTCGTGGGCTCGTCGAGCACGAGGACGTCCGGCCTGCCCAGCAGCGCCCGGGCGATGCCGAGGCGCTGGCGCATCCCCTGGCTGTACGCCTTGACCTTCTTGCCCCCCGCGTCCGCGAGGCCGACCTGCCCGAGCACCTCGTCGACGCGGCCGAGCCGGTCACGCCGGTCGCCGGAGGGCCCCGCGGCCCGGGCGAAGTACTCGAGGTTGCGGCCGCCGGACAGGTAGCGCCAGAAAGCCGGCTCCTCGACGAGCGCGCCGATTCGTCGCAGCTGTGCCGCGCCGATCGGTGCGCCGAGCACCTCCATGGTGCCGCCCGTCGGGTGGACCAGGCCGAGCAGCATGCGGATGGTGGTGGTCTTGCCGGCGCCGTTGGGGCCGAGGAAGCCGTAGAGCGTTCCCGCCTCCACGGTCAGGTCGAGGCCGTCGACCGCGGCCAGGTCCGCGTAGCGCTTGGTCAGGCCGCGCAGGACCAGCGCCGCGGTCACCGCAGCTGCGGTTCGACCTCGGCGAGGGCGGCCTGCGGGACCGCGCCCGCCAGCAGCCAGTCGGTGCCGTCGACGGAGACCATGCGCGCCGAGAGCAGCGGGCCCGAGAACGGCAGCAGCCCCCGGATCGCGCTCGGCCCGGACGCGTCGGCTGGGACGGTCACCGGCATCGCGACGACCGTCGCCCAGCCGCTCCCGAAGGTCCGGGGCGGTTCGAAGGACGCGTCGCCGGAGCCCGCGTCCGGCCGGTGGTCGTGCGCCCGATGCTCGTGCTCGACGACGGTCGCCCCGGGCGGCGGCGTGAACGTGAAGGTCGCCGGGTCGATCGGGTCGAAGCTGACGGCGGTGTAGGCGCCCTCGATCGCCGGCGTGTCGGCGCCGCGGGCGTAGACGGCGGCGCGGAGCGGGAGGCGCCGCTCGGCGTCGACGCTGATCTCGACCCGCCCGACGAGGGTGGCGTCCGTGCGGGGCTCCAGGACGAGGGTGTAGGCGTCGCGGCCGGCGACGCGCGCGTTCGCGGCGACCGACACGGCGGTGCTGTCGTCCAGCGCGTCGAGGGCGCGGCGGGCCATCTCCAGCGGGTCGCGCGCGTCCCGCCGAGGACGCTCACCGGCGTCGTACGGTCCGACGTGCGTCGCCTCCTGCGTCTCGGAGTCCCACGTCCAGGCGTCGGTCGGGCCGACGACGAGCGCGCGCTCCGCGGTGCGGCGCAGCTCGGCGACGCGCAGGCCGTCGGGCGACCGCCAGACGCGCAGCCGCCGGTCACCGCTCAGGGCGCCGAGCGCGTCCCCGGCGCCGTCGCCGAGCTCGTCGGGGAGCGCCGGCAATCCGAGGTCGGCGGTGGCGGCGACCTCGCCGGCGACGGTCGGTCCCGCCTCGAGCGCCCGGGCGACGGACGCCGCGAGGTCGTCGGCCGCGACCGGCGGCAGGCTTGGCGAGGAGAGGGCGGCACGGCCGGAGAGGGCGCCGAGCGCGATCACCGCGAGCGCGCCGACGACGAGGGCGGCGAGCCCGCGCCGCCGCAGTGACCAGATCATGATGGCCTTCCTTCGTCGGCACCGCCGGCTTTGGCGCCCAGCGTAGCCCCGCCCCTCCTCGGCCGCGCCGGCTACGACGGGGCCGCGACGGGCAGGCCCGCCGCCAGCGGCTACGCCGAGGGCGCGACGGGCAGGCCCGCCGCATCGCGCAGGAAGGCCGTGATCGCCTCGAGGAGGACGTCGCCGTCGAGCAGCGCCGCGTCGTTGTGGTCCGCGCCGGGGACGATCGTGAACCGGGAGAGCCCCGCCGCGGCCTCGGCCACGCGGCGGCTCTGGGCCGGCGGCACGATCGTGTCGTGCTCGCCGGCCACGACCAGGACGGGGCCGGGGTAGCGCGCGACCTGCTCCTCGACGCGGTAGCGGTCGCGCAGGAGCAGCCCGGCGGGCAGGAAGGGGTAGTGCACGCCGGCCGCGTCGGCGAGCGACGTGAACGGCGACCTGAGCACGAGCGCTCTGGGCGGATGCTCGACGGCCAGCGCCGAAGCGACGCCGGCGCCGAGCGACTCGCCGAGGAGGACGACGCGGTCCGGGTCGACGTCGGGGCGCCCGCTGACGTAGGCGACGGCTGCCCGCCCGTCGGCCAGCAGACCCGCCTCCGACGGATTGCCCGGGTTGCCACCGTAGCCCCGGTAGTCGACGAGGAGGACGCTCAGTCCGGTGCGCGACAGCGCCCGCGCGAGGGGCGCCCGCGCTGCCCGGTTGCCCGCGTTGCCGGGGAAGACGACGACGGTCCCGGCGGCCTCGCCGGTCGCCGCGGGCACGAACCACGCCCGGAGCTCGAGGCCGTCCTCCGTCGCGAGGGCGACCTCCTCCGCACCGGCGGCGGACGCATCCTCTGCCGACGGCGCGCCGCCGGATGGCAGGTAGATGAGTTGGCGCTGGAACACCCACGCCAGGGCGAGCACGGCCACCGCGGCGCCGAGGACCACGAGGGCGGCTGCCGGGACGCGGGACATCATCCCATCATCGCGGCCTTGCGTCGCGCCCCCGTTCGGCCTCACTTCCCGCTGTTCTCCTACTGGGGGCCCGGCGCCGGCATCGCCTCGTCGCGCTGGATCGGCAGGGCCGCGGAGCGGGTCGTCGCCGCCGACCGGCCCGACCTCACGCTCGTGTACCTGCCGCACCTCGACTACGACCTCCAGCGCTTCGGCCCCGACGGTTCCGAGGCGATCGCCGCCGCCCGCGCCGTCGACGAGGTCGCCGGCGGTGTGATCGACGCGGCCCTCGGCGTCGGCACCACGGTCATCGTGCTCTCCGAGTACGGCATCACCGCGGCCCGCCGACCGGTCGAGATCAACCGCCACCTGCGCCGGGAGGGCCTCCTCGACGTCTACACCCAGGCGGGGATGGAGTACCTCGACCCGTGGACGTCGGGCGCCTTCGCCGTCGCGGACCACCAGATCGCCCACGTCTACGTCCGCGAGCCGTCGATGCTCGCGCGGGTGCGCGACCTGCTCCGGTCGGTGCCGGGCGTCGAGCACGTCCTCGACAGCGACGGCAAGCGGGCCGCCGGGCTCGACCACGAGCGGTCCGGCGAGCTCGTCGCCGTCGCCGAGCCGGACGCATGGTTCACCTACCACTACTGGCTGGACGACGCCCGAGCGCCCGACTTCGCCCGCACCGTCGAGATCCACCGCAAGCCCGGCTACGACCCCGCCGAGCTGTTCCTCGACCCGGCGGACCGCGCGGTGAAGGCCCGCGCCGGCGTCGCGCTCGCCCGCAAGAAGCTCGGCTTCCGCTACACGATGAACGTCGTGCCGCTCGACCCGTCGCCGGTGACGGGAACCCACGGGCGGCTCCCCGACAGCCCCGACGACGGGCCGGTCCTGCTCTGCTCGGATCCCGCGCTCGCCACCGAGCGCCTCGCCGCGACCGAGGTCAAGAGCCTGCTGCTGCGGGCGCTCGCCCGGCCGGCGTGAGCAGCCGCCCGGCGAGGTCGGCGGCCTCGGTGATCACGCGATCGGGGTCCTCCGGCCTCGTGCGCACCACCGGTTCCATGGGCGAACCGGCAACCGCCGCGGCGACCTTGAGCGCCAGGATCGACGGGCTCGACAGCGCCGGGATCGCCAGCAGCCGCAGCACCTCGGTATGGCAGGCCGCGGCGGCCGGCAGGTCGCCGTCCCGCAGCGCCGCGACGAGCTCCGCGAGCGGGCGCGGCGCGAGGTTGCCGAGGGCGATGATGCCGCCGTCGGCGCCGGCGGCCATGGCGGGGGCCAGGAGCTCGGCAGCGCCGACCATCACCGCGAACTCGGGCCGCTGTTGCCGCACGCGCGACAGCACCCCGTGGACCGTCCGCAACGCCGGTCCGGACTGCTTGATGCCGACGACGGTGGGCACCTGTCGGGCGACCTTCTCCACGAGCGCCGGCGACAGCGGCGTGCCCGACAGCGCGGGGTAGTCGTAGAGCAGCGTCGGGATGCCGGCGGCCTCGGCGACCGCCCCGAAGTGGCGGACCAGCCCGGCGTCACCGAGCTTCCAGTACAGCGGCGGCAGCGCCAGGATCCCGGCCGCGCCGGCCTCGCGGGCGTGGCGCGCGTGCCCGCAGGCCGCCGCCGTCCCGACCGCCCCGACGCCGACGAGCACCGGTGCGCGTCCGTCGACGGCGGCGATCGTCGCCTCGACCACCGCGGCGCGTTCCGCGGCCGTGAGGTCGGCGAACTCGCCGGTCGTGCCGAGCGCCACGAACCCGTCGACGCCGCCGTCCAGCAACCGGTCGACGTGGGGACGCACCGCCGCGACATCGAGGCTGCCGTCGGCCGTGAAGGGCGTCAGCAGCGGGACGTACAGGCCCTGGACTCGCACGCCCGCCACCCTAGCGCGGGCGCCGGGCGAGGAAATTTTCCCCGCGGTGTCGATCCGGGTCCTGCCCGTTCGTCGTCTGGTCGCGGCGATCGGCGCCGCGGCATGTCAAGACGACAGGAGCGGCGATGCGGTACATGCTGTTGATCTACGGGGACGAGTCGGCCTGGCCAGGAGAGGGCAGTCCCGAGGCCGAGGCAGAGATGGCCGAGTACTACGCCTTCGGCAACGCCCTGGAGGAGGCTGAGGTGAAGAACACCGGCGAGGCCCTGCTGCCCACGTCGGCGGCGACCACCGTGCGCGTGCGCGACGGTGAGACGCTCACGACGGACGGCCCGTTCGCCGAGACCAAGGAGCAGCTCGGCGGCTTCTACCTGCTCGACTGCCCGGACCTCGACGACGCGATCAAGTGGGCGGCGCGGATCCCCGGCGCCAGGACCGGCTCCGTCGAGATCCGCCCTGTCATGGAGTTCGACTGACCCGCCGGCGGCGGTTCCACACCAGACGGGGGCCGTCCGGCCCGTGGCACCCTGAGCGCAACCCGCTCGCCAGGAGGAGCCATGCAGCCGAGCGTCGCCCGCAGGATGTGGCTGGCCACCGAGCCGTACCACGCCGTCGTCTACTTCGCCGCCGAGCCCCGCGCCGCCTACGACGGCGCGGGGCTCCGCGGCGGGTGGATGGGCTACTTCGCCTCGCGGTCTGCGGCGATGGGACCGGTGCCGGCGGCGGTCGTGATCGCCACCTTCTTCAACTTCCATCCCCGGATGGTGCGCCGTGCGATCCCCGACGCCTGGGGCTTCGCGGCACCGGAGCGGGTCCTGGCCGCACGCCGCGCCGGTGTCGACGCAGCGCTGCGCCGCCTCCTCGGGGACTGGTGCGGCGGTCCCGAGGCGGTCGAGGCCGCCGACCTGGCGCGCCGCGCCGCCGAGCACTGCGACCCCGCGGGCCGACCGCTGCACGCGGCGCACGCCGACCTCGACTGGCCCGAGGAGCCGCACGTGTCGCTGTGGCACGCGCTCACGCTGCTGCGCGAGTTCCGCGGCGACGGGCACGTGACGAGCCTCCTGGCCGAGGGGATCGACGGGTGCGAAGCCCACATCACGCTGTCATCGAACAGCGGAATGCCCGCCGACGTGTTCCGGCGCGCCCGCGGCTGGTCGGAGGAGGAGTGGGCGGCCGCCGAGGACCGGCTGCGCGCCCGGGGGTGGCTGCGCGACGACGGCATCCCGACCGACGCCGGTCACGCCGTCCGCGACGCGGTGGAGGCCCGGACCGACACGCTGGCGCTCGCGCCGTGGCGGCACCTCGGCGAGGAGGGCTGCCAGCGGCTCGCCGACCTCCTGCGCCCGGCGGTGGCCCGCATCACCGGCGGCGACGGGCTGCCGTATCCCAATCCCATGGGACTGCCCGCGGCGAGCCGTTAGTCGCCGTCCGGGCTCCGGTTGACGAACGACCGCGCGGTCCGCTGGACGCAGCGGCGGTTCGACCACATACCCGACCTGGCGTTCACGCGTCTCGCTGTCGCCGACGCGAACGACGAAGCCGCCAATTGAGACTGCGGATGGTCGACGCGACGCGGCTCGGGTCCAAAGGTGGCCGGCGACGCCGTTTTCACTCGAGCACTTCGTCTATGACAGCCGCCTCAGTGGGTAGTTCACCGAGCCGGTCACACAATCCAGTGCAAGCAAAATGTACCGTAGCGGCGAGTTCCGCCTCGGCAGTGTCCATCCTCACCAACAGGTCGGCCACTCGGTCCGCAATCTCCGTCCACTGCTCAAGTCCATCCTTCCGGGCCCGGTACGCGTCTTCGAAGGCGCGACCGGGCTGGCGGTGAACATGCGACCTCAGCTAGGTGCACAAGTGAACGCAGAGCTGTCCAACCCGCAGCCGATCGTCATCGAGACCGAGCGGCTCATCCTCAGGCGCCTGACCATGGCCGACCTCGACGCCCTCGCCGCGCTCTACCGCGACCCCGAGGTGCGGCGCTACTTCCCCGACGGCACCCAGACTTACGAGCAGACGCGCGAGGAGCTGGAGTGGATCATCGACGTCTACTACGGCCAGTACGGCTACGGCCTCTGGGCGACGATCTTCAAGGAGACGGGCGCTTTTGTCGGCCGCTGCGGGCTGCTGCCCTGGGAGATCGGCGGCCGCACCGAGGTCGAGGTCGCCTTCCTGCTCGACAAGAGCTACTGGGGCCGCGGCCTGGCCACCGAGGCGGCGCGGGCGATCGTCGAATACGCCTTCGCGACGCTGCCGATCGAGCGCCTGATCTGCATGTTCGAGCCGGAGAACAGCGCCTCGCGCAGCGTCGCCGCCAAGGTTGGCATGACCATGCTCTGGGATGATTACGTCGACAAGTACGGCCTCTCCCACGTCTACGCCATCCAGCGCCCCGTGTCTCACGCCGGCTCAGCAGAGCGGCCCTGATCTATCGGGACTGGCGATACTGAATTCGTGTTGGCGGTCCGGCGGTCCGGCGCGTTCTCAGCCATGGCGACACGGAGATCAGTGCGGCAGAAGTCCTCAGCACTCGGGCCGCTCGACGACGGCACGGTCGCCGCTTTCGACACTGGACCCAGCAGCGCGGGCACCAACGAGCCCTGCCCCACCCACGCGACGGCCGCCACCAACTTCTTCGTTCGCCGCCCCAGGTTGACGGCGCTTCACCAAACTGATCCGCGACAGGCTCGCCGACGCCGTGATCGCCTCGGGACTGCGCGGCACCGACGGCCTCGCCTCCCCCTGCGCGTCACGCCTCTCGGCAGCCGGCGGCATCCCTGCACTCGTTCGGCCGGCAAGAAGGGCGCAAGTGTCTCCGAGCTCGCCGCTGCCGATCGGAGCCGCCCGGCAATCATCAACGGCTTACTCACGTCAGCGGTGGTTCATGCGGCATGTCGCGGCCGTCACTCTTGAGCCGGCCAACCGCGGGGGCATCGGCTATCCCGCGGGCTCGGGTGCCGGCATGGCCGCGAGGAATCGCGCCGCGATCGGGGCGGCGACGCCGCCGCCGCCACCCCCGCCCTCGACCAGGACGGCGACGGCCATGCCGCCCCGGTAGCCGGCGAACCAGGCATGGGTCGGCAGCGGCCCCGGACCCGTGCCGAACTCGGCGCTGCCGGTCTTGCCCGCCACCGGTTCCCCGGGCAGGGCCGCGGCGGCGCCCGTCCCCTCCGCCACCACCCGCCGCATCATCTCCCGGAGGGGCTCGAGAATCTCCGGGGGCAGGGCCCGTTGCTCCACGGGCTCGCCCGTGCGGACCAGGAGCGGCGCCCGCCAGGTCCCCGAGGCCACCGCCGCCGCGACCGACGCCATGTGCATCGTGCTGGACTCCACTCTGGCCTGGCCGATCGCTGCGGCGGCCCGCTCCGTGAGATCGGCCGGCGCCGGGAACGATCCGCCGAAGGCCGCCAGGCCGGGGTCGTACTCCGCGTTGAACCCGAACAGCTCGGCCATGGCGTCGAGCTCGCCGTCGTCCCGGTCTGCCGCGATCCGGGCGAAGGCGGTGTTGCACGACCGCGCGAACGCCTCGGAGAAGGTGATGGCGCCGGGCCCGTACCCCCCGGCATTGCCCAGCGTCCGGCCTCCGATCGTCACCGTCGGCGGGCAGTCGACCGGTGCCTCGGGGGCCAGTCCGTCGGCCAGCGCGGCCGCCGCCGTGACGATCTTGAAGGTGGATCCCGGCGGGTACGCGACCGCCAGCGCGCGGTCGAGGCCGTCCGCCGGGGCGAAGGCGGCGGCGCGGATCTCGCCGCTCGCGACGTCGATCCCGACGACGGCCGCCGGTTGCGGCACGCCCTCGAGCGCCGCGTGGGCCGCCTGCTGCGCCGCCGGGTCCACGGTGGTCTGCACGGGCTGGGGGTCGCGACCCTCCACGTAGATGAGGCTTTCGACCAGGCCGGCGTCGTCCACGATCCGCGCCTCTTCGACCGGCACGCCGGCGAGCTGCCGCTCGAAGTCCTGCTCCAGCCCCGATCGGCCGACCCGGTCGCCCTGGCGGTAGGGCGGGCCCCACTCCGTGAGCTGCTCGGCGGTGATGTCCCCGACGCTGCCGACGAGCCGGCCGGTGACCTCGGGGAGAGCGAGTCGCCGGGTGATCTCCTCCCGGAACACCAGGCCAGGCACGGGATAGACGGCGTCGCGCACCGCGTCGTAGCGGTCCCGGGGCAGGGCGGTGAGCGGGTAGACGCCGGCGGGGTCGAGATCTGTGCGCGCCAGCGTCGCGGCGACCTCGTCGAGGTTCGCGTCCGTGTGCGCGCCCAGGGCGTCGAGGATCAGCTGGGGGTCGGTCATCCGCTCGGGCTGGAGGGCGATGACGACGCTGTCGTCGGTGACGGCGAGCGGGGTGCCGTCCGCGGCGAGGATGGGCGCACGGGGCTGCGCTTCGCGGACGCGCTCGAACCTGGCCTCCGGGGTGAGTGCGGGGTGGACGGTCGGGTACCACCAGTCGACCCGCCAGTCGGAGTCGATGGGCGGCGCCGGGATGGACGGCGCCTGTTCGACGGCCGCTGATGCCCGGACGGACGGCGGCGCAGGGGTGGACGGCGGCGCCGGGGTGGACGGCAGCGGCGAGGCGGAGGTGGGCGGATCGGTGGTCGGGGGCTCGACGGCCGGGAGCCGCAGGACCAGTTCGCCGTCGTAGGCGTAGTCGCCGAGCCCCTCCAGCGTCCACGTGGCGGAGAAACCCACGGTCGCGGTGTCGCCCTGCACGACGGGCTCCTCGGGGCGGAAGTCCGCCTGCGAGATGTGCAGGACCCGGTCCGCCTCCTGGTGGACGGCGGCGGCGTCGAGGGACTGATCGGAGATCAGCGCCTGCAGCGCCGGCCAGTCCTCGCCCGCCCAGGCGGTGAGGAAGGCCTCCGCGACGGCGGCGACGTCCGGATGCCGCGTGGGGACCGCGGTCGCGGGGGTGGCCGGCGCGGTCGCCGCGACGGGCGGCTCGCCCGCATCGGACCGCGAGTCGCCGACACGGGCGCCGGCGAACGCGAGCCCGGCGGCGACCGTCGCGGCGACCGCGAGCAACGCC
>JACCXR010000311.1 GCA_013696915.1 Euzebyaceae bacterium | reverse complement strand
AGCATGACCTGCACTGCTTCCAGGCGTGGCGGCGCATGGACGAGATCCTGGCCGCCGATTTCATGGTATTCCACGACGTCGTCCGCGACGGCGACTACGACCTCGTCATCGGCGACGAGGCCTGGGACGTCGACTACTTCCTGCACGAGAACCCGGAGCTGAAGCGGTTCGCCTATGTCTGGTTCACCGACTTCGTCGGCTGGCTGCCGATGGCAGAAGGGGAGCCTGGATCCGCGGGACCTCCTGGCGGCGGCGAGCGCGAGGCGTTCCTGACCGCCGACTACAACGCGGAGATGATCGCCCACATCGCCCGCTACCCGCGGGTGCGCGACCGCGCCCTGTTCGTCGGCGATCCCGAAGACATCGTGCCCGATGCGTTCGGGCCTGGACTGCCGGCGATCCGCGAGTGGACGCGGGCCAACTTCGACTTCCCCGGGTACGTGACCGGCTTCGATCCGTCCGCGTTCGCCGACCGTGAGGCTGTCCGCGACGAGCTCGGGTACCGGTCCGACGAGCGCGTCTGCGTCGTCACCGTCGGGGGCTCGGGCGTGGGCGGCCACCTGCTGCGGCGCGTCATCGACGCCTACCCCGAGGCCCGGCGGCGGGTGCCGGACCTGCGGATGGTCGTGGTCGCCGGTCCGCGCATCGACCCCTCGACGCTGCCGGAGCGCGAAGGGCTGGAGGTCCGTTCCTTCGTCCCCGACCTCTACCGCCACCTCGCCGTGTGCGACCTGGCGGTGGTCCAGGGGGGACTGACGACGTGCATGGAGCTCACCGCCACGGGACGGCCGTTCATCTACGTGCCGTTGCGCCACCACTTCGAGCAGAACATCCACGTCCGCCACCGGCTGGAGCGTCACAGGGCCGGTCGGCGTCTGGACTTCGACGAGGCGTCACCCGACGCCCTCGCCGAGGCGATCGCATCCGAGATCGGGCGCGCGACCGACTACCGGCCGGTCGCGGCCGACGGCGCCGCCCGTGCCGCCGCGCTGATCGCCCCACTCCTGTAACCCCATGTGCAGCGCTCGCGCCCCGCCTGCCCTCCCACTCGGGAACCCGCAGGCACGGCAACCCCACGAAAGGCGGATGACAATGCTGTTGAAGCCGGATCCCACCTTCTATCCGTCCGCACGCATGGCGATGCAGGGTCCGCGTGAGCGGCACGCCTACGTCGCCCTGCTCGACCCCGCCGGCGACACCCGGCCCGACGGACTGGCGACCGTCGACCTCGACCCCGTCTCACCGACCTACGGCGAGATCGTCCACACCGTGGACATGCCCGACACCGGCGACGAGCTGCACCACTTCGGCTGGAACGTGTGCAGCGCCGCGCTGTGCCCCTACGCCCCTCACCCGCACATCGAGCGGCGCTACCTCGTCGTCCCCGGCCTGCGCTCGTCGAGGATCTACATCCTGGACACCAAGGCCGACCCGCGTCGCCCGGAGCTGGTCAAGACCATCGAGCCCGAGCAGCTGTTCGAGCGCACCGGCTACAGCCGACCGCACACGGTGCACTGCGGGCCTGACGGCATCTACGTCAGCGCGCTCGGCAACGTCGACGGCGACGGACCGGGCGGGATCTTCATCCTGGACCACCAGACCTTCGAGCCACTCGGACGTTGGGAGGTGGACCGTGGACCGCAGTATCTGCACTACGACTTCTGGTGGCACCTCGCGCACGACACGATGCTCACCAGCGAGTGGGGCACCCCCAACATGGTCGAGGGAGGGCTGAACCCCGAGCTGCTCGTCGGCCGTCAGTACGGCCACCGGCTGCACGTATGGGACCTGCGCCGCCGTCGTCACCAGCAGACCCTGGACCTCGGCGACGAGCATCAGATCGCCCTGGAGCTGCGACCCGCGCACGACCCGACGAAGGCCTACGGGTTCGTCAACACCGTCGCCAGCGTCGAGGACCTGACGACCTCGGTTTTCACCTGGCACCGCACCAACGGCACGTGGCAGGTTGAGCGGACCGTCTCGGTGCCGCCCGAGCCGGCCGCGACCGAGCAGCTGCCGCCGGCCCTGCAGCCGTTCGGCGCGGTCCCACCGCTGTCGACGGATCAGGTGCTCAGCCTCGACGACCGGTTCCTGTTCCTGTCCTGCTGGGGCACCGGCGAGCTCAAGGCGTTCGACGTCACCGACCCCTTGAAGCCGGTCGAGACCGGATCGGTCAGGATCGGCGGCATCGTTGCTCGGACCCCGCACCCAGCGCACCCCGACCGGCCGCTGGGCGGCGGACCCCAGATGGTCGAGGCCAGCCGGGACGGCAAGCGCGTGTACTTCACCAACTCGCTGTACCGGGCGTGGGACGACCAGTTCTACCCGGACGGCATCGACAGCTGGATGGTCAAGGTGGACGTCGCCGACGACGGCGGCCTGAGCCTGGACCCCGACTTCTTCGTCGACTTCTCCGCCGACGGCCGCCGCGCCCACCAGATACGGCTCGAGGGCGGGGACGCCTCGTCGGACTCCTACTGCTACCCGTGATGGGTATCGGCGAGCTGGCCGCCCTGCTCGGGTTGGGTGCCTTCCACGGCCTCAACCCGGGCATGGGCTGGCTGTTCGCGGTGGCTCTCGGCATGCAGGAGCGCAGCCGGAGCGCGGTCCTGCGGGCCCTGCTCCCGCTGGCTGCCGGTCACGCGGCAGCCGTCGTCGTCGCGCTGGCGCTGTTCGAGACCGTGCGGGCGGTGGCGTCCCCACGTGCGGTGGCGGTGGTATCCGGAGCGGCGCTGGTCGGCTTCGGCCTGTGGCACCTCCTGCGCCGCCGCCATCCGCGCTGGGTCGGCATGCGCCTGCGACCACGCGAGCTGGCCCTGTGGTCGTTCGTGATGGCCAGCGCTCACGGCGCCGGGCTCATGCTGCTGCCGGTCGTCAACCACGGCGGCGCAGTTGCGCATCCCGTGACGGGCCTGGCGGCCGCCGTCCTCGTGGACGCCAGCGGCACGGTCGCCGTCGCGGCCGCGGTCCACACCGCGGGCATGCTCACGATGATGGCCGGGGCCGCGCTGCTCGTCTACGACCATCTCGGTGTCGCCGTCCTGCGACGGTCCTGGCTGAACGTCGACCTGGTTTGGTGGATCGCACTGATCACCGCCGGCGTCTTCGCGTTCTTCACGTGACGCGACACTGGCGCAACCGCTGCTGTCGGCGTCCGAGTGGATGATCGACGCTACGGCACGAGGGTCGGACGTGAGCGCAACCCCCCGTGACAGCCGGATCGAGGTCGAGGTCGAAGATGTCTACGGCACGATCGCGAATGCGACCGTCCGCTCCGCGGTGCACAGGGAGTACGTTCAGCTCGTGCGGACGCCGGAGGGCTGGAAGGTCGTGAACGCGCTCTCGGAATGGACGTCGCGAAGATCTCGACTGCGCGCTCGGCCGCCGAGGAGGCGGGCGTCTTGGCGGACAGCGTCCTGTCCTGGAAC
>JACCXR010000052.1 GCA_013696915.1 Euzebyaceae bacterium | reverse complement strand
CGTCGGCGGGCGGTGGCGTCCGCCGCGGATCTCTCGGCGGTTCGCTGCGCGGCTGCGAGGCGGGCTGTGGCGCGTTCAGCCTCGGCCCGCCGTGCCTGGGCCCGCCGTGTCTCCGCCTGCCGCGCGTCGGCCTGCCGCGCGTCGTCGTCCTCGCTCTCGGATTCGCCTGCCGGGTCCGCGACATCGGGGCCGGGCGCGGTGGTCCCCGGATCTGCAGGGTCGCCGACGAGCGTCAACCCCTCGACGGTGTCGAAGCCGGTCACCGGTTCCGGCGGGTGGGACAGCCGGGCCGCCAGCAGCGCCGCGGCGGCCGCGTCGTCGACGGAGGCCGCTTCCAGAGCCCCGCGGATCGCGGCGGCATGGGCGTCCGGTGCAACCCCCTGCTCGCGCAGGACGGTGGCGGCGCGCTCGGCGAGCCGGGCAACGATCGTCCGGCGGCGTTGCTGAGCGTCGCGCATCGGCGCGGCACCGACACCCGACAGCGCCCTGCGCTGCGCCTGGCGGAGCGCTTCCCCCGCCTCGATGAGGTCGGCGACCTCGTCACCGTGGCGGCGCGCCAGCTGATTCAACGCCCAGGCCGCCACGGTCGGGCGGCGCAGCTGCTTCACCCCTGCCGCCGCGTCGCGGTCGCCGCTGGCCCGGAGACTCCGCGCGAGCCGGTCCCTCGCCCCGGTGAACTCCTCGGGCGACAGCTCGAACAGCCGGTCCACCGGCGCGTCCCCTGGCGGCCCAGCAGTCGGCATGCGCGAGAACGCCTTCCCTTCAGCCGGTTGCCGTGCCCCGGTCCGACGCGCGGCCCGAGGGCGGTCCGGCCGCGGTCCCGGCCACGGTCGGGCACCTCTGCACCCCGAGAAACCTACAGCCCCGCCTCCGGCGAGCGCCGATACCCGGGGAAGCGGCGCGGATCGCCGCGCGTGGGTGGCGGCGGGACGCTAAGAAGATTAGTATGTGGACTATTGATAGTAGTCCACCGAGCGGAGGACCGCGCCGTGACGACCCACTTCCTCACCCGACCCGACGGCCGCATCGCCTACGACGACACCGGCAGCGGGCCGCTCGTGGTCTGCGTCCCCGGCATGGGCGACCTGCGCAGCGAATACCGCTTCCTGGCCCCGCAGCTCCTCGCTGCCGGCTTCCGCGTGGTCACCGTGGACCTGCGCGGGCACGGCGAGTCGGATGCCACCTTCGCCGACATGCAGCGGCCGACGGTCGGCGGGGACGTCCTCGCCGTGCTCGCCGAGCTCGACCCCGGGACGGTCCCAGGGCCGGCCCATCTCGTCGGCTGCTCGTTCGGCGCCGCCGCGGTCGTCTGGGCCGCCGCGGAGGCGCCGGAACGGGTCGCGACCGTCACGCTGATCGGGCCGTTCGTCCGCGACCTGCCGGCGCCGGCGTTCCAGCGGCTCGCGCTGCGCCTGCTCCTCGCCCGCCCCTGGGGGGCGCGCGCCTGGGCGGCGTGGTTCCGCAGGCTCCACGTCAAGGCACGGCCCGCCGACTTCGACGCCCACGTCGCCGCCCTGCGCGCGAGCCTGTCCGACGCGCGCCGCCTCGCCGCGGTGCGCGGAATGGCGCTGGCGTCCTCGGCGGCCATCGACCCCCGCCTGGACGACCTGCGTGCGCCGACGACGGTCGTCATGGGCACCGCCGACCCGGATTTCCCCGACCCTGCCGCCGAGGCGACCGCGATCGCGCAGCGCACCGACGGCACGGTCGTCCTCGTCGAGGGCGCCGGCCACTACCCCCACGTCGAGGACCCCGAGACCACAGGCGCGGCGATCCTGGCGTTCCTCGCGGCACACGCGACCGCCTGATGCCGCCGCGGGCTCCGCTGTCCCCAGCGCGCGTGGTCGACGCCGCCGCCGCCATCGCCGACCGCGACGGCCTGGACGCGGTGACGCTCGCCCGCCTCGCCGGCGAGCTCGGCGTGCGCGCCCCCTCGCTGTACAACCACGTCGACGGCCTCGACGGGCTCCACCGGGCGCTGACCCTCCGCGCGCTCGACGAGCTCGGGCAGCGCCTGCAGCGCGCCGCCGTCGGCCGGGCCGGCGCCGATGCCGTGCGGGCCCTGGCCACCGGGTACCGCGACTTCGCCCGCGAGCGTCCGGGCCTGTACGCGACGACGCTGCCGTCCTCCGAGGGGCCTGACGCCGCCATCCGCGACGCCGGCCACGGGATCGTCGCCACCGTCCTGGCGGTCCTCGCCGGCTACGGGTTCGCTGACGAGGCGGAGATCCATGCCGCGCGCACGCTGCGCAGCGTCCTGCACGGGTTCGCAAGCCTCGAGCTGGCCGGCGGCTTCGGTCTGCCCGTCGACGTGGAGGCCACGTTCGACTGGCTCCTCGACCTCGTCACGAGCGGCTTCGCCGACCTCGCGGCCGCCTCCACCCCCACGACGGCCTGAGCAACGGCATCCGCAAGCGAGCGCACAGTGGACGCCACCGACACTGAGGTCGAGAGGACCGGCCACGCGGCGCGCCTGCCTCTTTGCCCGCTCTCAACGTCTGGCCTGTCCGCCTACCGCGGCACCGCCGTGACCGACCGTAGTCAGTGGTCAGGGGCAAGGCAGCACTTGGAAGTCAAGCCCCGTTGACCAGTGCCGGTTACTCTCGCACTCGCGTCGCGCGGTTACTCCACGCATGTCTGATGCAACCCTGCCTCGGTCAACGGACCGCGCGAATCCCGCCGTTTCTAGCCCCGGGTATCCCCGGGTGCCCCCAGCCAGGGAAGCGACGCGGCCGGTCGCTGGAGCCATTTGGTATCGAGGCCTCTCTGTGTCAAGCGGGCGATTCGGCGGCGCCAATCGGGGCATGGCGAGGTGGCCCCCACGGCGGGGAGCGACGCCCGAGCGGTGATGGGCGTAGCGTTAGGGGTGGTCCGGGGTGTAACTCGACTCAAGAGCCGGTGTTGAGGTGCAAGCCGGTCACGCGGACTTCGGTGTCGTCCTCATCTGTCCACCCCGGACCGCTCGCTGCTGGGTGTCGGCTTGCAGGTGACGATAGACCACGTCGGACAGCTGGCGCTTGAGCGCGCGGGGGGCCTGCATGGTGCCCTTGCCCTCGGCGATCTTGCGCTGGTAGTAGTCGCGGCCTGGGCCGGGCAGGCGCATCTGGGTGCGGGCGGCGGCGTGCAGGACCTTGTTGAGTTGCCGGTTGCCGCGCCGTGACAGCCGGTGGCGGCGTACATCGCCGGAGGACGCCTCCAGCGGTGCGGTACCGTTGAAGGCGGCGAAGTGGCCTCGTGTCGGGAAGCGGCTGGGGTCGTCGACGATCGCGATGATCGTAGCCACACCGACGTCGCCGATGCCGACGATGCCGGTCAGGGTGGTGCCGTAGGCGGCCACGGCAGCGGCCAGGCGCTGCTGGGCTGCGGGGATGCGCCGGTCGAGCCAGCGCCAGTCCTCGAGCAGTTCGCGGGCCAGCAGCTTGCGTTCCAGCTCGACGATGCCGCCTGGGGTCATGGTGCGCAGCAGCGCCGACGCCTTGCGGGTGGTCAGGTGGGTCGCCGCGCCGGCGGGGACGAGCTCGGCCAGGACCGTGCAGTTGACAGATCACGCGGTGCCGCTGGGACACCAGCTGCCAGCGGCGGTCCAACAGCATGCCGACGACGACTGCGGTCGTCTCAACGGTGACGCGTCGCAGCCCGTGATGGGGCGCCGCGGCGATCGCCACCGACCGGGCGTCGTGGGCGTCGGTCTTGCGGCCCGACTTGCCCGACAGCTTGCGGGCCCGCGACGACAGCGTGGCGGGGACGTCGACGACGTCCTCGCCGGCTGCGACCAGCTGCTGGGCCAGCAGACGCCCTAGACCGTTGGCATTTTCCACCGCCCACAACCGCTGCGAGGCCGCCGGCGCCCACGCCAGCAGCTGCGCGACCTGGTCACGGTTGGCGGTCACCCGCAGCCGCGACACGACCTCCTCACCGTCGTCGAGCACGACCGCGGTATGTGACCGCTTGTGGGGATCAACCCCGATGATCGTTGCCGCCATGCGCTCCTCCTCAGTGGAATCGGATGCAAGCCACGGCCGACAGACCAGATGTGGGGACCAGTCTCCACGCCTCTCTTGAGTCAGGCCGCAGCGGACCCCGGCAGGCGACAAGTCGCTATCAAGCCAACCCCCAAGAGGGGCGACGGGCTGCTACAGGGTCATCCTGCCGAGGCCCTCGACGCTAGAGCCGCGCAGCCCCGCGTCGTCCCCACAGACAACATCAGGCTGCTCATCGATGTTGTCAGTGCTGCGCCGCAACGTCTAGACGAAACGTTGGCGTCCGCACCCGATTCCCGGGCGTCGCGTACACGGCCGTGGCCGCCGGTCTGGTCCGTTTGGTAGCCAGCGGGCCGAGCTGAGTGCGTCTACGCGCTCGTCAACACCGTTGACGCGGGCTTCACTCACCGGTCGCCGTCGCGGCGCGTTGGTGGCGGGCTTTCTGCGCGGGCGAGATCGTCTTCCAAGACTCGCTGACCGGGCTGACGACATTTCACGACGGGTGCGGACTAGGCTGTACAACGTCGCTAACCCGTATGCCCGGGCCGTGGGGCATACCGGCGAGCACATCGGGTACGTGGCGTGGGCAGGATGCCTGCCCGAGGATGGCTCGGTCCTCGTGGTGCTGAGCAATCGCGT
>JACCXR010000279.1 GCA_013696915.1 Euzebyaceae bacterium | reverse complement strand
GCCGCAGACGGCGCGAACGAACGACCCCTCCGCCGCGTCGTCTGCGGCCTTCTCCGGCTCGGACGCGAGGTCACTCAAGCAGCGCGACGCGAGCTTGCGAGCGGAGCGTCAACGACCCGGGTTCACGCCCTCGAGCGGGCCGTCGCGGAGCTGCTCGCGGCGGGCGTCGAGATCGCGGCGGGCGGCCTGTGCGTCGGTGTGGCGGGACCGGAGCCACGCCAGCACGGCGCCCACCCGCGGACCCGGCCCGATGTCCAGGCTCTGCATGACCTCGCGACCGTCGAGCAGCGGCGGCGGACGATCGACCGCCGCGGCGGCACGGGCCCTGGTCGCGCGCAACCGCCCCTCCGCGGCGACGAGCAGGTCGACGTGCGGCAGGCCGTCGATGCCGCGCGATCCGAGGGTGTCGCACCAGGCCAGGACCCGCAGGGCCTCGTCCCGGCCGTCGTCGCGCACGAAGCGCCGCGCGACCGCCCTGTCGGTCACGCGGCCGACGTCGGTGTTCAACCAGAACAGGTGCTCGGCGACGAGCCACGCGACCGCGTCGGGGTCCACCACGAGTCCCGCCGAGGCCGCCGCCGCCACCAGGTCAAGGCGCGCGATCAGGTCGGCGGCCATGCGCGCCCCGACCCGGTCGTGGCCGTAATACGTCCACGCGCCGTCATCCCCGGCCACCGTGACCGGTTTGCCGACGTCGTGCAGCAGCACGCCGAGGGCCTGCGTCAGCGTCCGGCCGGGAAAGGCGAGATCGCTCAGGCCGGCGTCGGCGAGCCGGGCGCCGGCGAAGCGGTGGACGGCGGCCGGGAGGTCCCCGAGGATCTCCAGCGCGAGCCGGGTGTGCTCCCAGACGTCGCCCTCGCTGTGGTGGTTGGGCGGCTGCGGGCAGCCGCGCATTGCCGCCAGCTCGGCGACGGCCGCGCCATGGCGGTCGAGGACCGTGGCCGGCCGTTCCCACAGGTCGACGACGAAGGCGCGAGCGTCCAACGGGACGTTCATCGACGACGCCGGTGACACCGCAGAGCACCCGCTTGGCGGCTCGCTGGCGTGCACGGCAGGGAGGGGCGGGCCGATGCGGCCCGCCCCTCCCCCGGAGCGCGAGCTGCCCGCTAGAAGCTCGCCTTCGGCACGCCCATGCCCGGATCGACCTGGTGCGGGCCGTTGGCCGACGGACGGACGTCGAAGTCGAAGATCGCCGTCGGGATGTATACCGTCGAACAGGAGTTCGGGATGTCCACGACACCGGACAGCCGCCCCTCGATGGGGGCTGCTCCCAGGATCATGTAGGCCTGCTCGGGGCTGTAGCCGAACTTGGTGAGGTAGTCGATGGCGTGGAGGCACGCGCGCTGATAGGACAGGTGCGAGTCCAGGTAGTGCTGCACCCCGTCGAGCGTCACCGAAGTGCCCGAGAAGGCGAGCCACTCGCTGTACCGCGGGTCCACCCTGCCCGGCATGAAGATCGCGTTCTCCGACACCCCGTAGGTGTCCATCCCGCCCTTGATGACGTCGACGTGCAGGTCCATGTACCCGCCCATCTCGATTGCCCCGCAGAAGGTGATCTCCCCGTCCCCTTGGGAGAAGTGAAGGTCGCCCATGGACAGCTTCGCCCCGGAGACGAAGACCGGGTAGAAGACCCGCGAGCCCTTGGTGAGGTTCTTGATGTCCTGGTTGCCGCCGTTCTCCCGCGGTGGCGCGGTCCGGGCGCCCTCCCCGGCGACCCGGTCGTACTCGTCACCGGTCAGGGTCCCGAGGACGGCGTCCCTGGGCTCGGGCGGCAGCGCCAGCGGCGGGACGCGATTGGGGTCGGTGGCGATGAGATCGCCCTCGCGCTTGTTCCACCGGGCGAGCAGGTCGGCTGACGGCGCTGTGCCCATCAGGCCGGGGTGGACGATGCCGGTGAAGGAGACGTGCGGGACGTGCCGCGATGTCGCGGTCTGGCCGCTGAAGTCCCAGATCACCTTGTAGGCGTCCGGGAACTGCTCGGTCAGGAAGCCGCCGCCGTTCTCCGTGGCGAAGATGCCGGTGTAGCCCCAGCCCTGGCCAGCCAGCGGGCCGACCTCCTGGGGGATGGGACCGACGTCGAGGATGTCGACGATCAGGAGGTCGCCGGGCTCGGCGCCCTCCACCGCGATGGGGCCGCTGAGCACATGCACGGTCGACAACGGCGCGTCGCGCACGTCCTCGGCGGAGTCGTCGTTGTGGATCGCGCCGTCGAACCACTCCCGGCAGTCCACGCGGAAGGAGTCCCCTGGCTTGACGTGGACCTGCGCCGGGATGTCCGGGTGCCACCGGTTGTGGCCGACGATCTCTTGTTCGGTGAACCTCTTGGTGGAATCGAGGGGGAACACGATTTCAGGCATTGCCGCTCCTTCCGCATCGTCCGACTACAGGGGTAGTGAGGGGCTGGTGAGCGCCAGGCACTCCGATCTCTCGAGCTGACGGCTGTGGCGCTCCGCGCGCTTCCAGCCAGCGGCGTCACAAGTCCAGCGGCACGCCGCCGGAGGGCACCTTCGCCGTCGTCGCCGGGGCGGGGGGCCCAAGCCGCGGGTACAGGGCCCCGAAGACGACGATCCCGAAGGCCGCCAGGGCGAGCGTCATGAGGCCGTCGTCCTGCCCCCAGCGCCCGACGAGGAGCAGGAACGCCGGGATGGCGCCCGTGACGATGCCCTGGATGAGAGTGACCGCGCCCGTGTAGCGGGTGAGCGACTCCTTCTTGAGGCCCAGCACGAGGAAGAACAGCGTCCACAGGAACGCCCAGTAGAGCCAGATCACTCCGAAGGCATTGTCGCCGAAGCGAAAGAAGTTCACTCCCGCGTACACGACCGCGCAGACAGCCACGAACAGGGAGAAGTAACCGAGCCCGGTGCCGTCGAGGTCGCCGAGCAGGTTGAACGCGACGTAGAGGTACGTGAAGCCGAACAGGTAGAGGCCCGACGCCCCGAGGATGACGTCGGCGTCGCCGCCGGACGCGAAGATGAGGTAGGTCGGCGTGACCACCTGGAGCAAGCCGACGAAGATGTTCAGCGGCGCGGCCGACTTGCCCTCGACCCACCCGAGCAGCATGGCGCCGTTGAGAAACAGCACGGCACCGACGTACAGGAGCCCGACACTGCCCATTGGTCAGCTCACCTCTCGCTCTCGTTCGGTTGGCCTCGCCGCGGCGAGGTGTGTCAGGGGCGCGGCAAGCGATTGAGCGCAGGGTTGGGTGGAGCCGTCCGCGTCCGCTTCCGCGCGCCCGACGCCGGCAGCGACGTCACGACGTCCGGCTCGTCCCGGGTCTTGTCCGCCCGGTCAAGGGCCGCCACGATCCTGCGGTCGGCGAGGCCGAGCATCGGTGCGGCGAAGACGCGCGCGCTGTCATGTCCGCAGGTCGGACAGGCCTGCCGCTGCCCGGCCTTCCCCATGGGCGCCACCACGTCGAAGACGCCATCGTCAGTGCATCGGAATTCGTACGTGGCCATGGAATGCCAGCCTCGTCTCTCCGCCCAACATGCTTCCCGCAGGACCCCCAAGGATCCCGTGCGGGGACACTCGCCCGCCCCACGGCGTCTGTCAAGGGGTCGTGCCCGACTCGACTCCGTCAGTCACGAGCTGCAGGCACAGGTCGGCATAGCCGGAGGTCGGCATAATGACTCCCACCTGGCAGGTCGACCTCGGTCGGCATGGTCTGGCGGGACCGAGCGCCGGCGGCCCTGCCATTTGATGAGCACGGCGCGGAGACTGCGATGGCGGAGCCGTCGAAACGTTCGGGCCGCGGTCCATGCCACCGCTGCTTCGCTCCCGTCCCGCCAGGTGCAGCCTGCCCGTGGTGCAGGCACGACCCCGCCGACCCGAACGCCATGAAGGTGCTGCGCCGCCGCCAGGAGATCGCCCATCTGCGTACCAGCGACTCTTTGGTCCGCAAGGCGTGGCTCGCGGAGGGCAACCCGCGGGGTGGCATGTGCCCGTGCTGCGGCCAGGCCGCGTCCGCGCCGGTCTGCGAGTGGTGCAGATTCGACAGCTCGGACGACGACGCGCGCGCCGGGCTGCAGCGCTATCGCGACGATGCCGTTGAGCGGCGCAGGAGCAGCCTTCGTGGCCGGCTGACCCGGTGGTGGGCCCTGGGCCCCCGCGCCTTCCACACTGAGGCTCGGGAGCAGTCCGCGCTGCTCCGCCATCTGCTGAAGTGGTTGGCGCTGGGCGCGGTTGTCGGCGTGCTGGCGGGCGCCTCGGCGGCGGTGTTCCTGTACGGGCTGGGGCTGGTCACCTCGGCTCGGGAGGCGTCGCCATGGCTGCTCGCCTTCCTGCCGCTGGGCGGGTTCGCCGTCGGGCTGGCCTACCACTACGTGGGTGGGCGAGCGGGGAGCGGGAACGCGCTCATCCTCGATGAGATCCACGGCGTCGCCCCGGAGGGCGACAAGCCGTCGAGCGACGAGTCCTGGGTGCCCCGCCGGCTCGCTCCGCTGGTGCTCATCGGCACCTGGGTCACCCACCTGTTCGGGGGGTCGGCCGGTCGCGAGGGCACCGCGATACAGATGAGTAGCAGCCTCACCGATGGCTTCTCCCGCATGGTCGGGCTGCGCCGCGAGGACCGGCGGATCATGCTCATCGCGGCGGTGTCGGGCGGGTTCGGGTCGGTCTTCAGCGTGCCGCTCGCCGGGGCGGTGTTCGGTTTGGAGGTGCAGTCGGTCGGTCGGATCCGCTACGACGCGCTCCTGCCGGCCCTGACCGCCTCGATCGTCGGCAACATCGCGACGCAGGTACTGCACCTGCCCCACGACGTCACCCCGACGGTGCAGCTTGCCGACGTTCCCCTGGAAGCCGGTTTGCTGGGGGCCGTCGCGCTCGCCGCGCTGGCCTTCGGCCTGGCCAGCGTCCTGTTCATCGAGCTCATCTACGCGATCAAGCGGCTGTACGCCCGGTTCGTCCCCTGGCCGCCTGCGCGGCCGCTGATCGGCGGTGTCGCGGTGATCGGCCTCACGCTGATGGCCGGGACGACCGATTACCTTGGCCTCTCCCTGCCGCTGATCGGCCGGGCGCTCACCGGTGGGGAGCTGTTCGCGGGCGCCTTCCTGCTCAAGCTGCTGTTCACCGCCGTGACACTCGGGTCGGGGTTCCAGGGTGGTGAGGTGACCCCGCTGTTCGTGATCGGCGCGACGCTCGGCGCGGCGCTCGCCGCACTGCTCGGCGTTCCGGTCGAGCTCCTCGCCGCGGTCGGGTTCGTGGCGGTGTTCGCCGCCGCGACCAACACGCCGCTCGCCTGCACGATAATGGGGTTGGAGCTGTTCGGCACCGGCGCGCTGCCCTACGTCGCCCTGGGCTGCGTCATCGCCTACATCTGCTCCTCCCACCGCGGGATCTACGAAACCCAGCGGGTCGACACGCCCAAAGCGCCAAACCTCGTCGCCGACGGCGACGCCCTCACCCTGTACGAGCACGGCAGGCGGCGCCGCAACAGGGAGTGACCCGACGCGGGTCAGCTACGAGGCTGACCGTGGGGCGTTTCCCTGCTGCCCGCCCTTCTGGACGTCGGGATGGAATCGTGGGCGCTGTCGACACCCCTGTGGCAGGCCGCTGCGTGGCCTGGAGCGGCGGGTCGTCCCCCCCACGGACGCCGCAACACCTGGGTCAGGCCGCGCAGGGGATGAGCTCGTCGGCGGGCGGCAGCGCGGTCTGCTCCGGCTCGGCACCGGCCGGCTGACCGTCTCTGGCCGGCGGAGACGGGGACGGCGGGGTCAGACTCGGCAGCGGCTCGTGGCAGGCGTAGAGGTCCTGGGCCAGGGCGAGCGCGACCGCGTCCTGAAGCGCTCGGACCACCTGCACCGCCTCGCCGTCGAGGTCGTTGCCGACAACGGCGAAGTGCAGCCGGTCGCCGTCGGGACCCGCGACGCTGCCGGCGAGCGAGCGCACCCCCTCCAGAGACCCGGTCTTGCCGCTGAGGCGGTGCTCGGCCACCGTGCCGACCAGGCGCCGGCGGAGGGTGCCGCTCTCACCGGCGACCGCCATCAGGTCCTGCCAGATGTCGCCGCCGCTCGACGCGGTCATGCCCCGATCGAGGTGCACGAGGAACCCGGCGGACAGCCGGTCGTCGCGCGACAGGCCGGACCCGTCGGCCAGCACCACCCCGTCCCAATCGAGGCCGAGCCCGTCGAGCTCGCGTTCCGCGGCGGCCGCCGCCGCCGCCCACGTCCCCGCGCCGCCGTCGACGCGGCCCACCGTGCGGAAGATGGCGTCGGCCATGTGGTTCTCGCTGTGCTGGATCATGTGGCGGAGCAGGTCGACCAGTGGCGGGCTCTCCACGGCGCCGAGCGCGACCGGGGTCGCGGGCGGCGCACGGGTGGCTGCGGGTCCTCCCGCGACGGTCACGCCTCGTTCGAGGAGCAGGAAGTACAGGGATGCGGCGGCCTCCTGCGCCGGATCCGCGGCGGCGCGCGCCCGCAGCTGCTCGCCCTCGAAGTACAGCTGGCGGCCCGCCTCGACGGTCAGCCCGGACACGCGCGTGGCGTCCAGTTCGGTGAAGTAGCGGTCGAGCCACCCGGCGGCCGCCGGCTCGTCGGGGAGGACCGTCGGGTCGCCGAGCAGCCGGCCGGTGACGGTGCGGACGCCGGCGGCCACGATCTGGTCGGCGAGCGACTCCAGGGGGGTGCGCGGCCGGTCGGGCTCGACCTGCGTCCCGAACAGCGGCGTCGCCAGCGCGGGGTCGCCGTCGCCGACGAGGATGAGGTCGCCGGTCAGGACGCCGTCGGGCCCGACGTCGGCGGTGGCGTTCACGCGGGTCTCGTAGCGGAAGCCAGGCCCGAGCGCGGCCAGTGCGGCTGCGGCGGTCACGAGCTTCTCGGCGGAGGCGGGCACGAGCAGGGCCCGGCCGTCGTGGTTGAAGACCTCGTCTCCGTTGCCGTCGGCGACGAAGACCCCGAGGCGATCCGGCAGCGGCGCCGTGGCAAGCAGGTCGTCGAGCCGGCGGGTGAGGGCGGACGGGCCGGCGTCCGTGTGGGCGATGGAGGGCCCGGTGGCCATCGCGGCGGGGGAGGGCCCGGTGGCCGTCGCGGCGGGGGAGGGGCCGGTGGCCGTCGCGGCGGGGGAGGGGCCGGTG
>JACCXR010000278.1 GCA_013696915.1 Euzebyaceae bacterium | reverse complement strand
GAGCCCGACGGCCGGTCCGCGCCCTCCTCGCCGAGGAGCCCGTCATCGGGGCGCTCGGCGAGCAGCCGGTCGACGAGCAGGGCCTCGGACGCCCGGTCGGCGTCGCTGACCGGGTCGGTGACGCTGGTCTTCGCGCCGACGCCGGTGGCGTGGCCGTAGCGTTCGAGCAGGACCCGGCCGGCGGCCTCCGCGGCGGCGACCGCGAGCGCCAGGAGCGCGTCGGTCAACGCGGGAGGAGGGGGTGCAGCCAAGCCCGGTGGACGCAGGCCGGGCAGACCGCGAAGACCGGGTGCCGCTTCCACGGGACGACGAGGAACAGGGGCAGAGCGCTGCGCAGCACGCCCGGCAGCGCCATCGGGGTGGTGGCGTCGCAGCGGCTGCAGTGCACCGCGAGGACCGCGCCCAGCCGGCGCACCGGCGGGCCGTCGGGCACCAGCGCCGCCCGACCGTCGCTGCCGCCGCCGGGACGCCGCTCGGCCCGGCTCTCCCGCTCCTGCAGCCGCTGTCCGGGGGGCTTGATGCGGTCGAAGCCGTTCACGCCGGGGCGCCGGCGGCGGCGCGCTGCGCGTCGTCGACCGCGAGGCCGGCGAGTTCGGCGGCGATCACCCGGTACGCGGCCGCGCCGGGGACGGAGCCGTCGTAGGCCAGGATGGATCTCCCGTCGTGCGGCGCCTCGGCGAACCGGATGCTCTTGCGGACGGGCACCCCGATGATCCGCAGGCCGTAGCGTCCCTGGACGTCGGCGAGGACCGCTCGCGCGTGCCGCGTCCGCCCGTCGTACATCGTCGCCACCAGCCCGGCGATCTCCAGGTCGCGGTTCGTCAGCCGCTTGACGTCCGCGATCGTCTCGAGCAGCTGGGAGACCCCCCGGTGCGACAGGGTCTCGCACTGCAGCGGGATGATCACGAGGTCGGCCGCCGTGAGCGCGTTCAGCGTCAGGACGCCGAGGGAGGGGGGGCAGTCGATGAAGATGGCGTCGTAGGTGTCGCGCAGCGGCTCGAGCTCCGCTCGCAGGACGTATTCGCGGCCGGTCCGCAACAGCAGCCCGCCCTCGGCCCCGGCGAGGTCGATGCTGGAGGGGGCGAGGTCCATCTCGGCATGCTGGAGGACCGCCTTGGCGATCGGGGTCCGACCCCCGACGACGTCGTGGACGGTGGGGTCGAGCTCATCGGGGTCGTACCCGAGGCTGAACGTGGCGCACGCCTGTGGGTCGAGGTCGACGACGAGGACCGCCTGACCCCGTTCGGACAGGGCCGCCGCGAGCGCGATCGTCGTCGTGGTCTTGGCGACGCCGCCCTTCTGGTTCGCGACGGCGTAGACGGTCGCGGTCAAGGGCGTGGCCGGACAGGCGCGGCGTGGGGCATGCCTTGGAGCATGGGTCGCCCGCGCTCCGCCCGCAAGCTCGCGTCGTCCCCGCCGACCTTGCCGGTCGCTAGGGACTCGCTGGTCTTGTACTCCGTCGACGGCGCGATCCCGCGCGGCTGCGCGATCTCGCCCTCGACGAGGGCCTCGATTCCACCGGCGCGGTCGCGATGCGCGACGCCGGCCGCTCGTACGCCCGGACGCGGAAGCCGTCGGCGCCGAGGATGCGCAGCAGCGCGGCGATCGCGGAGCACTGGCGGACGACGTCCTCGTGGTCCACGGCACCCGGCAAGGCAGGCGCACCTTGCGGCGCTGCGGTTGTCACCCGCGACCGGAGGCCGCAGGAGCAGCCGTAGCAGCGCTACAGCGTCGCGAGGAACGTCAGGGTGGTCGCCACGGCCAGCAACACGGCGGCGGGTGCCAAGGAGGTCCGCAGGATGCGCGACACGAGATCGGGCTCGCCGACGGACGTCGCGCCGATGAGCAGGACCACCGGTGCGAGGCTGTTGCCGATGTTCGCCCCGACCGCCTGGGCCGCGACGAGCACCTCCGGCTGGACGCGCAGCAGGCCCGCGACGTCGGCCTGCAACGCCGAGAACAGCGCGTTGGACGACGTGGACGAGCCGGTCATGAACGAGCCCAGCGCACCGACGCTCGGCGCGAGCAGCGGGTAGGCCTGGGCGGCGACCTCCGCCGCGCCGCGGGCCAGCACCGACACCATCCCGGCGTCTACGAGCAGGGTCGCGAGCGCAGCGAGCACGAGGATCGACACGGATGCGGCGGGCAGCGACCGCGCCCACTGGCCCAGCAGGCGGCGGGCGTCCGTCACCTGCCACAGCCCCGCCACGCGGTAGGTCAGGTAGCCGAGCAGGCACGCGAGGAGGATGAAGGTACCGGGATGGCCGAGTAGCGCCAGCGGCTGGTAGCCGACGACTGCTGCGTTCCGCCAGCCGTATCCCGTCTGCGTGGCCGGCAGGGCCAGCGCGAGGGCGAGGTGGGCGCGGACCCACGCCCGGGAGGCGGGGACGAGGAACACCGGCAGCGCGGTCGCGAGGAGGAACAGGTAGGGCGACAGCAGCAGCACAGGGTTTCGCCGCTCGGCCGCCACCTGACCGTGCGGTTCTGGCTCCGGCGCCCACTCGCCGGGCGGGATGGGCGCCCGTGGCACGGCGTTCCCTCGGGCCGGTTCGACCCGTTCGCGCCCGCCGTCGAGCTCGTCGTCGCCCCCCTGCGACGAGCCGTCGACGGCGCCAGTCCCCGCGGGTTGCAGCGCTGGCGCCGCGGCGGCACCGTCGCGCCGCCGCAGCGCCGCACCCTGCAGCGC
>JACCXR010000276.1 GCA_013696915.1 Euzebyaceae bacterium | reverse complement strand
TGGCGAGGATGGACAGGTCGAGCCGCATGCTCCTGCGGTGGACGTAGACGACGTCGAGGTCGAGCGCCTCGGCCATCTTGAGCTTGTTGCGCCCGCTGACCTGCCACAGCCCGGTCATGCCCGGCGGGACCTCGAAGCGCGTCATGTGCCGTGGCTGGTAGAGCTCCGTCTCCCAGGCGAGCACCGGTCGGGGACCGACCAGGGCCATGTGTCCCTGCAGGACGTTCAGCAGCTGAGGGAGCTCGTCGAGGCTCGTGCGCCGCAGCACGGCGCCGACCCCGGTGACGCGCGGGTCGCCGACGAGCTTGTACACCCCGTCCAGCCCGCCGGTGGGCGGGCGGTCCTCGGTCATCAGGCGGACGACGTACTCCCTGTGGACGCGGTCGTCGGCGTCGGCCCGCATCGTCCGGAACTTCAGCAGGGTGAAGGGCTCGCGATGCCTGCCCACGCGCTCCTGCCGGAAGAGGACCGGCCCGGGACTGGTCGCCCGGACGGTCACGGCGGCGATGGCCAGCAGCGGCGAGAGGACGACGAGCAGGGCTGCGGCGAGGCAGCAGTCCAGCACCCGCTTCGCCAGCTCGTAGGCCCGCCGGTCGGGTCGCGGCTCACCCATGGGAGCGCCACCGGGGACGGCTCTCCACGCCGGCGTCGACCTCGATCCGCTGGGCGATCGCGGGGAGCCCGGCCACCGCGCCCCGCGCCACGGCCGGGTTGCCGTAGGCGACGACCCCGGCGGGGACGTCGCGGGTCACGACCGCGCCTGCGCCGATGATCGCTCCGGCGCCGATGCGCACGTACGGCAGGATCGTGACGTTGACGCCGATCTGGGCGCCGGCACCGATCCAGGGACCGGTCATGGCGTCGGCCGAGTCGGCCCGTCCGGGGTAGAGGTCGTTGGCGAACGTGACGCCCGGCGCGAGGAACGCACCGGCACCGATCTCGCTGAACTGGGCGACGTAGCAGTTGGTGTGGATCTTCGCCCCGTCGCCGATACGGCAGCCGTAGTCGACGACCGACCCGCTCCAGATGCTCACGTCGTCGCCGAGCTCGCACTGCTCGCGGATGACGACGTTGTGGCCCGTCTGCAGGCGTGCGCCGATCTGCGAGCCCGTATAGAGCACCGTCCCCGACCGCAGCCGGGCGTCGCGACCGACCGACAGGCCGGCGGGGACCGCCCGCTCCGGCGGGTAGCCGACGATCACCCCGTCATCGGCCACGAGCCCCTCGCCGACCGCCCCCTCAGACAGCATGCGCGCGCCGTTCCGGAGTCGTCGCGCAGGCGAGCTCGGCGCAGACGCGGTCGATCTGGTCGCGGGTGAGATCCGGGAACAGCGGCAGCGACAGCACCTCGGCGGCGGCCTGCTCCACCACGGGCAGCCGACCGTCGGCGAACCGGCGGAAGGCATCGTGGTCGTGGCAGGGGACCGGGTAGTGCAGGCCGGTCTGGATCCCCCGGCGCGCCAGGACCTCACGCACGCGGTCGCGGTCGCGCACGCGCACCACCGCCAGATGGTGCACGGGGGTCGCGTCGCGGGCGACGGTCACAAGCTCGGCCCCGTCGGGGTCGAGCCGGTCCCGGTAGGCCGCGACCGCTGCTCGCCTGGCGTCGTTCCAGGCGTCGAGCCGGGGCAGCTTGGCCGACAGCACGGCCGCCTGGAGGCCGTCCAGCCGGCTGTTCGTGCCGACGACCGCGTGGCCGTGGTGCGCCCCGGCGGCGCGTCCGTGATTGCCCATCGAACGGATCCGGTCGGCCAGCCCCCGGTCGTTCGTGACCACCGCCCCGGCGTCGCCGAACGCGCCGAGGTTCTTGCCGGGGTAGAAGCTGAAGCAGCCGGCACGGCCGAGGGAGCCGGCGCGACGGCCCTTCCAGGTCGCTCCGTGCGCTTGCGCGGCGTCCTCGATCACCGCCACGCCGGCGGCGTCGGCCACCTCGAGGAGCGCGGGCATGTCGGCCATCTGCCCGTACAGGTGGACGGCGATGACCGCCGCGGTCCTCGGGTTCAAGGCGGCGGCGACATGCTCGGCGGTGAGCAGGAGCGTGGCCGGGTCGACGTCGACGAAGCGCGGAACGGCACCGGCGAGCGCCACCGCCTCCGCGGTCGCGACGAAGGTGTTCGCGGGGACGATCACCTCGTCGCCGTGCCCGATGCCGAGGCCGCGCAGCACCAGCGTGAGCGCGTCGGTGCCGTTGGCCACGCCGACGCCGTGGGCGGTGTCGCAGTAGTCCGCCCACTCGCGTTCGAAGCGCTCCACGTGGGGGCCGCCGATGAACGCCGACGACGCGACCACCTCGTGCCACGCCCGGTCGAGGGGGCCGGCGACCTGCGCGTGCATCGCCGACAGGTCGAGGAACGGCACCGTCGGCAGTGGGATGACCTGCGAGCTCATCGTCGTCGCCCGCTACGCCGGGACCGAGGAGAGGATGCTCTCCACCGGAGGGAGTTCCAGCTGGATCGCGCACCCGTCCCTCAGCGACCGTTGCGCCGCCTCCAGGACCGAGACGACGGCAAGCCCGCTGCGGCCGTCGGTGTCGGGCACCCGGCCCTCGCGGATGCACTGCACGAAGTGGCGGTCCTCGACGGTGAGGGGCTCCTGGAAGTCGATGT
>JACCXR010000242.1 GCA_013696915.1 Euzebyaceae bacterium | reverse complement strand
ATGCCCCGCTGGCGCCCGACGCCCCGCCGACCGCGGGCCGGCGGGCGCCCGACGCGCCACCCACGGCCGCCTTCCCGGTGCGGACCGTCCCCCGTGGCGTGTGGGCCTACCTCAAGATCGCCGGCGGCTGCGACCGCGTCTGCACGTTCTGCGCCATCCCGTCCTTCCGCGGCCGCTTCGCCTCGCGGCCCCTGGACGAACTCGAGGCCGAGGCGCGCTGGCTCGCCGGCGCCGGAGTCCGCGAGCTCGTCTGCGTCAGCGAGAACACGACCAGCTGGGGGAAGGACCTGCCCGGCGGCCGGCGCGCCCAGGTGGATCTCATCCGGATGTTCGAGCGGACCGAGGGCCTTGCCCGGGTGCGGCTGCTGTACCTGCAGCCGGCCGAGATCCTGCCCGAGCTGCTCGACGCGATGGCAGCGAGCCCGGTCGTGGCGGCCTACTACGACCTCTCGCTCCAGCATGCGTCGGGCCCCGTGCTCGCCCGCATGGCCCGGTCCGGCGACGCGGACCGGTTCCTGCGACTGATCGAGGGCATCCGCGCGCGGGACCCCGCAGCGGTCTTCCGGTCGTCGTTCATCGTCGGCTTCCCGGGCGAGACCGAGCGTGACGTCGACGCGCTGGCCGACTTCCTGGAGGCGGCCCGACTGGACTGGGTCGGATTCTTCCCGTTCTCGGTCGAGGACGGGACCCCGTCGGCGACCATGCCCGACCAGGTGGACCCTGGCATCGCTGGCGCCCGGCGGGACCGGTTGACCCAGCTCGCCGAGGCGCTCGCGGACGAAGCAGCCGAGGCCTACGTCGGACGCGAGCTCGCCGTGCTCGTCGAGGAGCACGACGGTCCAGATGCTGTCGGGCGGTCCCACCGCGAGGCGCCGGAGACCGACGGGGAGGTCCGGCTGCCAGGCTGCGCCGTGCCCCCGGGCCGGATGGTGCCGGTGCGCGTCACGGGAACAGACGGCGTGGACCTCATCGGCGAGCCGGTGATCCCGGAGGCTAGCGTGGCGGCGTGGCGGACGGTGGAGGTCGGGACGGCGGCGGGCTGATGCCGGCCTCCGAGCCGGCGCCCCCGCCTGCCGTGGCGCCCCCGCCTGCCGGGGCGCCCCTTGCCGAGTCGCCGTCCGTGGCCGAGCCGCCGTCCGTTGCCGAGTCGCCGTCCGTTGCCGAGCCGCCGTCCGCTGCGGAGCCGCGGGCCATCTTCCGCCCGGCGGAACCGTCGTGGGTCAACCCGGCGAACGCCCTGACCCTGCTGCGCGTCGCTCTCGTCCCCGCCATCGCGGCGCTGCTCGTGGTCGGAGGCTCCACAGCGCGCTGGTGGGCCTTCGGGATCTTTGTCTTCGCCGCCCTGACCGACTCCATCGACGGATGGGTCGCAAGGCGCCTGATCGGGGTGACCCGCTGGGGGCAGCTCGCCGACCCGGCGGCCGACAAGGCGCTGATCGTCGGCTCGCTCGCCGTCCTGGCATGGCTCGGCGAGCTGCCGTGGTGGGCGGTCGCCGTCATCGTCGTGCGCGAGGTGGCCGTGACCCTCCAACGCGCCCGCCTTATGCAACGCGGCGTCGTGATGCCGGCCAACGTCTTCGGCAAGGGCAAGACCGTGTCGCAGGTCGCCGCCGTCACCCTCTACCTGCTGCCGGGCACCGGCGAGGCCGTCAAGGTCGGCGCGCTCGTCATCGCCGTCCTGTTCACCGTCGTCAGCGGCGTGACCTACGTCAGCTACGGGGCCCGGCATGCGCGCTGAGATCGTGGCCGTCGGCAGCGAGCTGCTGCTCGGCCACAACGTCGACACGAACTCCGCGTGGATCTCCGCCCGGCTCGCCGAGGTGGGCGTGGACGTGTTCCGCCACACCGTCGTCGGCGACAACGTCGAGCGCATCGTCGCGGCGCTCGCGGAGGCGTGCGACCGCGCCGACGCGATCATCGTGACAGGCGGCCTCGGACCGACGCAGGACGATCTCACCCGTCTGGCCGTCGCGCGGGTGGCGCGGGTGCCGCTGGAGCGGCGGCCGGACCTCGCCGACGGCCTCGCCGCCTACTTCGCCGCCCGCGGTCGCGAGATGCCCGCGAACAACCTCGTGCAGGCCGACCTCCCGGCCGGCGCGCGCGTGCTCCCCCCGGTCGGGACGGCGCCGGGCTTCGCGGTCTCGGCGGGGGCGACGACCGTGTACTGCGTGCCCGGCGTCCCGCGCGAGATGGAGGTCATGGTCGCCCGCGACGTCGTCCCCGACCTCGTCCGTCGGGGCGTGCTGGCGACGACCGTCTCACGGACCGTGCGGACGGCCGGCATGTCGGAGAGCGGAGTGGCCGAGCTGCTCGCGCCCGTCGTCGACGAGCTCGACGCCGCCGGAAACCCGACGGTCGCGTTCCTGGCCTCCCGCGGTGAGACGAGGGTGCGGGTCACCGGCAAGGGACCGTCGCGCGACGCCGCGCTGGCGTTGGTGGAGCCGGTGGTCGAGCGGGTCGTTGCGTTCCTGGGCGCGGGCTTCACGGGTCTCGACGACGAAGGGGTCGAACACGCGGTTGGCCGCATGCTGCTGCGGATGGGGCTGACGCTGGCGGTCGGGGAGTCCGTGACCGGCGGGGGCGTGGGGGCCCGGCTCGTCGCGGTTCCCGGGGCGAGCGCGTGGTTCCGCGGCGGCCTGGTGACGTACGCCACCGACGCGAAGGCGTCCCTCGGCGGGGTGGACCCCGTGATCCTGGAGCGGGAGGGGCCCGTGGCCGAGTCGACGGCCGCCGCGCTGGCCGCGGGAGCGCGGCGGCGGCTGGCCGCCGACGTGGGGCTGGCGGTCGTCGGCGTCGCCGGGCCGGAGCCACAGGGCGGCCGGGCCGTCGGCACCTGCTGCGTCGCGGTCGCCGGACCGGACGGCGTGCCGCGCAGCCGCACCGTGACCCTACCCGGCCGATCGCGCGCCGACATCCAGGAGTTCGCCGCGAGCATCGCCCTGGACTACCTGCGCCGGCGGCTGGCGGCCATGGGGTGAACGGCGGGGCGGTCCCGCCGGATCTCGTGCGCGGCACCCCTGTGCCTGCGCCGCCGCTCCGGCTCTTCGTGGCGGTCCCCTTTCCCGCGGCGGTCCGCGACGCCGTGGAGGCCGCGGCGGCGCCGCTGCGGTCGGTGCCCGGCGGCCACAGCCTGCGATGGACCGACCCGTCGGCATGGCACCTGACGCTGGCGTTCCTCGGCTCGACCGACCCGGCTCTGGTCGACCGGCTGGTCGCCGCCCTCGGGGCGGTCGCCGGCGGGTCGCGGCCCTTCGGTGCGCGCCTCCGGGAGCAGGCCGGCCGGTCCCGCTCCGGCGTCCTGTGGGTCGAGCTGGTGCCGAGCGCGGAGCTGACGGCCCTGGCCGCCGCGGTCGCCGGTGCCGTACGGGCGGTCGGCCTCCCGGCAGAGCAGCGGCCATACCGCCCGCACCTGACGTTCGCGCGGGCCCGGCGCGGCGCCCCGGTGCCACGGGAGGTCGTGGGTGCCTACGCGGGACCGGCGGCGTCGTGGGAGGTCGGCGGGTTCGTGCTCCTGCGGTCCCACCTCGGGGGCACGGGCAAGGGCCCCCGCTACGTTGAGCTCGCCGGATTCCCCCTCACGGCCGCGGGTGCGTGACAGTCGAACGCATGTTCGACTAGTATCCGCGGCGAAGTCTTCCACAGGCCGGGGGCGCACGTCCGCACTTCTGTCACACCCCCGGACTACGGTGGCCATGTCAGTGACCAGCGACCGCACTCGCCGAGCAGCGAAGGAGCACCCGTGGAGCGCGACAAGGCCCTCGACATGGCCCTCGGGCAGATCGAGAAGCAGTTCGGCAAGGGCGCGATCATGCGCATGGGCGAGGAGTCGCGGATCAAGATCGCGACCATCCCGACCGGCGCCCTCAGTCTCGACATCGCCCTCGGCATCGGCGGCCTGCCCCGAGGCCGGGTGGTGGAGATCTACGGACCGGAGAGCAGCGG
>JACCXR010000237.1 GCA_013696915.1 Euzebyaceae bacterium | reverse complement strand
AGCAGGCGGCCGACGACGCTCACGACGCGGATGCGGTCACTGATACCGGGCACGCCGGGCCGGAGGCCGCAGATGCCGCGGATGATGAGATCGACGTCGACGCCGGCGCGGGAAGCCCGGTAGAGATCGGCGATCAACGGCTGGTCGATGAGCGAGTTGAGCTTCAGGCGCACGAGACCCGGCCGGTCCGCGCTGTGCTGGTCGATCTCGCGCTGGATCAGTTCGGCGATGCGCTCCCGCAGCGACGCCGGCGCGACCAGCAGCTCGCGGTAGCTGTCCTGGCGGGCGTAGCCGGTGAGGAAGTTGAAGAGGTCGGTGAGGTCCGCGCCCAGCGCCGGTCGGCAGCTGAAGAGGCCCGCGTCGGTGTACAGCCTGGCCGTCTTCGGGTTGTAGTTGCCGGTGCCGACGTGGACGTACCGGCGGATGCCGTCCCGCTCCCGCCGCACCACCAAAGCCGTCTTCGAATGGGTCTTCAGTCCCACGAGCCCGTAGACGACGTGCACGCCGGCCTTCTCCAGCGAGCGGGCCCACGCGATGTTCGCCTGCTCGTCGAAGCGGGCTTTGAGCTCGACCAGCGCCACCACCTGCTTGCCCCGCTCGGCCGCCCGGATCAGCGCCTTCACGATCGGTGAGTCGCCCGAGGTGCGGTACAGGGTCTGCTTGATCGCGAGAACCTCGGGGTCCTCCGACGCCGCGGTGATGAACCGCTCGACCGAGGACGTGAAGCTGTCGTAGGGGTGCCGCACCAGGATGTCGCCGCGGCGGATGGCCGCGAACACCTGCGCGGCCGAGAGCTGGGCGCCGGACGCCGGCTGGGCATCGGAAGAGTGGGCGAGCCGCGGGTGGGGCACCGGCGCCCACGGCTCCCAGTGCAGCCGGGGCAGGTCGTGGTCGGCCAGCTCGTCGAGGTCCGACATGCCGAGCATGCCCTGGACGCGGTAAGTCTGGACCTCTCCGACGTCGAGTTCCTCCTGGAGCATGCCGACGACCTGGTCGGGCATGTCCACGGCCGCCTCCAGGCGGACCACGGCGCCGAACCGCCGGCGGCGCAGCTCCTGCTCGACCGCCATCAGCAGGTCGTCGGCCTCCTCCTCCTCGAGTTCGATGTCGGTGTTGCGGGTGACGCGGAAGGCGGACGACTCGACGACCTCCATGCCGGGGAACAGCCGGTCGAGGTTCGCCGCGATGAGCTCCTCGAGCGGCACGTACGCCCGGGTGGTGCGCAGCGGGACGAACCGTGGCAGCACCTCCGGCACCTTCACGCGCGCGAAGTGCCGCTCGCCGGTCTCGCGGTCGCGAACGGTCACCGCCAGCGACAGGCTGAGATTGGAGATGTACGGGAACGGGTGGCCCGGGTCGACCGCCAGCGGCGTCAGGACCGGGAAGACCTCCTCCTCGAAGTACCGGTCCAGACCGCCGCGCTGGTTCTGACCGAGGTCGTGCATCGACACGACCGAGATGCCGTTGCGGGCGAGGAGCGGCAACAGCTGGTCGTGGAGGCAGTCGGCGGCGGCGGCGACCATCGGCCGCAACCGGTCGGCGATCGCGGTCAGCTGCTCCTCGGGGGTGCGGCCGTCCGGGCTGCGCTCATCGAGGCCGGCCGCGATCTGGTTGCGCAGACCCGCCACGCGCACCATGAAGAACTCGTCGAGGTTGTTGGAGAAGATCGCGATGAAGCGGAGCCGCTCCAGGAGCGGAACGGCGGCGTCCGTGGCCTGGGCCAGGACCCGGCGGTTGAACTCGAGCCAGGAGAGCTCGCGGTTCAGGTAGAGCGCCGGGTCCTCGAGGTCCACGACCTCCGCGCGCCGGAACCGGCCGTCCGGCCCGCGGGCCGGCGCGCCGTGGCCGTCGTCGGAGCTCCGCAGCTCACTCACTTCTTCGCCCTCTCGTCAGGCCGGTCATCCTAAAGCCGCGCGAACAGCGGCGGGAGCGTGCCGCGCACGGCGCCCCGCGGCGGCGCCCGCGGCGCCATCCGGCGACGGCACCGGCTGTGGCGGGGGTCGGCGTCGGGGAGCGGGTTTGTCCGTCGAGCCACCGCGAGCCTGCCACGAGGACCCCAACCCGCACGCACGGGCTTCTCGCCGGCCGGCCGGTGGGGCACGGCGACGGTGGACGCGTCGACTCGGCCGCCGCGTCGCCCCGGTGGATCGAGGTTGTCCCCAGCCATGGGTTGAAGATCCGTGGTCTGATGCCCCCGGTGGGGTAGACTAGAACACATGTTCGAAAGAGTCGTCGACCGGCCGGCCGCGGCGTCGCGGTGGCGCTGTCGCGGACCGGTGGTGGCGTGGGAGCGGGGCGTGGGCTACGACCCCGGCGCGTGGCCCCAGCCCGACGGCGGCGAGGGGCCCGGCCGCCGGTGCCGCCCCTGACCCGGCCGCCGCGGCGGCGGCGGGCGCGGCTGGCGGGCCCACCGCCGAGGCGTTGGGGCGGCTGAGGGAGGTCGCGGGGTCGACGCCCGCCAGGGCTACCGCCGCGACGGGGCGGTCACGACCGCGTCGTGGCTGCGGC
>JACCXR010000209.1 GCA_013696915.1 Euzebyaceae bacterium | reverse complement strand
GAAGTCGGCGTCGACCTTGCGTTTGCCGCGCACGCGTGCGCAGCGTCCGCCGTGGCGGCGGCGCAAGAGGTGGCCGAGCTTGCGTTCGACCTTGGGGCGGGTCGCGCGGTAGTCGGTCTGGTGTGTCACCACCGTGTCACGCATGACGGCCCCGGGCTCCACAGCGCCCGCCATCGGTTCGCCCTGAATTCGGTGCTACGATCGGCACCATGGATCTCACCGAAGACGTCGAACCCGTCACCACGCTCAAACGCAGCGCCGCCGAACTGATCACCCGCGCCACCGAACGCCACAGTCCGATCGTGATCACCCAGAACGGCAAACCCACCGCCGTGTTGCAGGACGTCGCCTCCTACGAACGCCAACGCCGCGCGCTGCACCTGCTCAAGCTCATCGCCCAGGGCGACCGTGACCACGACGCCGGCCGCGTCCACGACCTCGACGCGGTCGACGCCGCCGTTCGCGGTCGCCTCGCCGCACACCGCGACCGAGCGTGACCGACCGCTTCGACGTCGTCTGGACCGACACCGCACTCCACGGCCTCCTCGCGATCATCGACTACATCGCCGACCGTGACAGCATCGACGCTGCGCAGGCCGTCTACGAGACGATCGCCGACGCCGTGCAAGGTCTCGAGACGATGCCACGGCGCTGTCGGATCGTGCCCGAACTCGAAGTAGAGGGCATCACCGGCTACCGCGAACTGCTCGTCGGCCCCTACCGCATCATGTTCGCCATCCACGGCGAAACGGTCGTCGTCCTCACCGCCCTCGACGGGCGCCGCGACCTCGCCGAACTCCTCGTCGAACGCTCGCTGCGCGACCACTGACGCCAACCCGAGAGTCCACGCCGACCGACAGTGGTGTGCAGTGCACCGCCAACGTGTCCGCAGAAGGCGGGGACGATCGACAGGACCACGGTCGCGCGCACGTTGTGCAAGGTCGCCAGACAGGCCGCCTTGTCACCGGCCGAGGTCGCACGCCGCCAGCGGCTACACCTGACCACAGGAGACCCCCACGTGGCCGAGGTCCGCGACGTCGCCTCCCCACGCCGCGGGCCGGCCAAGGTGGTCGTGGACGTCGACCCCGTCGACGTGCTCGACCTCGACACCAAGCTGCGGTCTGGTGGCCGGCGAGGACTGGTTCCCCCACCAACCGCCGTACATCCCCGGCGGCGGCGTCGCCGGACGCGTCACCGCGGTCGTCGACGACGGCGACGAATCCCTGATCGGACAACGCGTCGTGGCGCGAGCGATCGACGCGCCCACGGGCGGCTACGCCGAACAGACCGTCGGCGGAAGCCGACAGGGTCGTCGCCATGCCCCATGCACTGGACGACGGCATCGCGGCGTTCGCACTGCTCGAGCATCTGTCCGTGACCGTCGACGACCGCGTCCTACTGCTCGGCGCGTCCGGGCGCTACCAGCCCGCTCGCGCAGTTGTCGGCCGGCACCGGAGCGGTCGGGGCCGCGCGCGGCGCCCTCAAGCTCAGCGCCATCCGCGACCTCGGAGCGGACGCGACGGCCGACTACAGCGACCCAGGCTGGGTCGGGACAGCACAGGAGCACCTGGGCGACTGCGCCGCTCGGGCAAGCGGCCGACGTCCCACCGCGCGGTCGAAGCCCGCGGCATCGTCGGCACGGCCGTCCTCGTCGTGGTGGCGCAGCTGGCGACCTTCTTCGACACCGGAAACGACGCGGCGGCGGCCACCACGATCATCGGCACGGGTGCGCAGGCGGCATCACGCCTGCGCCACTACGCGGCCGCCGACGCCGACGAGGTCGTCCTCACCCTGCCGGCCGACGACATCCGCCGACAGGTCAACCTCGCGGTCGAAGCGCTGACCGCGTGAGCGCCGGCCCCGAGCCGTTGCTGACCGGGTACGAGTCAACGCGGTGCCGCTGTCGGCGATGGACTGCGCGCGGTGCCGATCATGTGCGCGCCGTCATCGATCGAGGATCTCAGCACGGCTCGGCAACCCGGGCTCATCAGCGCTGCCGACCACGGTCAGCCGTGGGTCCTCAGCCGGAGACGAGCGCTACGGACCGACCTTGTCCTACTCGTCTCAGTCGTCGCCCCACGCCGCAGAGAGAGTCCACCGGACCCAACCAGGCCTCCTACACCGACATGCACGTCCACAGGCTGCGCCTCGTCCGGGTGATGCGGGAGGTCGGCGGCCTGGGCATCGAGCAGATCCGCGAGGTGCTGGCTGCGGTCGACGATCCTGCCCTGCCCATCCACGAGTTGCTCGGCGTGCCCATCGGGCGGTCTCGCCCGCACGGTCGGGGGAGGCGCTCGACGAGCTTGACGAGGTCTACGAGCCCCTGCGTCGTCTGGGGTGGGAGGTGTCGCCGGCCGCGCCCGCCCGTCAGGAGCTGCGCAGGCCCTGGTGAGCCTGCGGGCATTGGGCCGCGATGTCGATGCCGACACCGTCCTCCTCCCCCATGCCCACGCCACCGACCAGCTGGCCGCGCACGAGGTCGCCAGGACGGCCGTGGACAGTTTACGAGCCCAGGCGGTCGAGCAGGTGGTCGTCGGGACGGTCGTGTACGCCGCGGCCCTGTCGGCCCTGCGCCGCGTCGCCCACGAGCACCACTCCGCCCGGGGCAACCGCAGCGGTGGGCCCGCAGCCGGCGACGTGGAATAGCCGCCGGGTGGTCGCCCTCTAGTCGGGCTGCGTGGATGCCAGCATGATGAGGTTCCCGCAGGTGTCGTCGAGGACGACGGTGGTCACGGGCCCCATGTCGGTGGGCGGCTGCAGGAACTGGACACCCTTGCTGCTGAGCTCCTCGTGGACGCGGTGCACGTCGTCGACGGCGAAGGACGTGAAGGGGATGCCGTCGGCGACCAGCGCCTCCTTGAACGGCCTGGCCGCCGGGTGGGCGTCGGGTTCGAGGAGCAGCTCGACGCCGTCCGGGTCGTCGGGGCTCACCACGGTGAGCCAGCGGTGCTCTCCGGTTGGCACGTCGTTTTTCTTCTGGAACCCCAGCACGTCGGTGTAGAAGCTGAGGGCTCGCTCCTGGTCGTCGACCAGCACGGAGGTGAGGTTGATCTTCGGCATGGGCTGGTGCCTCTTCAGTCGGTGATCGGCCAGCGCTCGACGATCGTGCGCAGGGGGGCGGTGCGGAGGGTGTGCACCTTGGTGCGCCCCTCGCGGTGTGACTCGACCAGGTCGGCGTCCTCGAGGACCGCGAGGTGCTGGGAGATCGCTTGGCGGCTGGAGCTGATCCCATGACGGGCGTTCAGGCGCGCGCACAACTCAAACAGCGACTGCCCGTCACGCTCTGCGAGCTCGTCGAGGATCGTCCGCCGCGTCTCGTCAGCGAGTGCCTTGAAGACGTCGGCCACGCGGAGAGAATAGGCAAGTCACTGCTTGCATGTCAATCTCCCCGGCGGATGGTTTCCCGATGCCTCGGCTCGGTCGGCGTGCCGTGTCCGCAAGGCCGGCCCCACCTGGCCGACCACCGGCGCCGCGGTGGACTACTAGCGTTGCCGGGGCACACCGCCGAGACGGTGGCGCGCCCTGGAACGGGGGACCGCATGGCACGCCCGATGATCGCAACCAAGCTGTACGTCCTGCCGTTGCGAGACGGTCAGGTGCCCCGCCCGAGGCTCACCGCGCACCTGCGCCCAGCCGGCGGGTCCAGGCTCGCGCTGGTGTCCGCCCCGGCCGGGTTCGGCAAGACGACGCTGCTCGCCGAGTGGCTGCACGCGCCGGGCGACGAGCGGCCCGTGGCCTGGCTCTCCCTCGACCCGGCCGATGCCGAGCCAGCGACGTTCTGGACCTCTGTCGCGACCGCGCTCCACACGGCCGTGCCCGGCGTGGGATCAAGCGCCCTGGAGCTGCTCGCATCCTCCCCCGTGCCGACCGACCTCGTGATCACCACGCTGGTCAACGAGCTCGCCGCCGCACCGGCCGGGGTCCGGCTGGTGCTCGACGACTACCACCTGGCCGACGGCCGCGACGTCGGCGAGGGGATGGCGTCCCTGCTGGAGCACCTTCCACCCCACGTGCTCGTGGTCATCAGCACCCGTGCCGACCCAGGCCTGCCCCTGTCCCGGTGGCGGGCGCGAGGCGAGCTGGTCGAGATCCGTGCCGCGGACCTGCGGTTCACCGCGGACGAGGCCGCCGCCTACCTCACCGAGACGGCGGGACTGGACCTCGCCGCCACCGACGTCGCCGCACTGGAGGAGCGGACGGAGGGGTGGATCGCCGCGCTGCAGCTCGCCGCGCTCTCCCTCCGCGGACGTGAGGACCCCTCGGGGTTCATCGCCCGGTTCGCCGGCGACGACCGGTACGTCGTGGACTACCTGGTCGAGGAGGTCCTGCAGCACCAGCCCGACCCGATCCGCGGGTTCCTGCTGCACACCGCTGTCCTCGACCGGCTCACGGGCCCGCTGTGCGACGCCGTCACCGGCCGCACCGACGGCAGCGACGTGCTGGCGGCGCTCGAGCGCGCCAACCTCTTCGTCGTCCCCCTGGACCACCGGCGGGAGTGGTACCGCTACCACCACCTGTTCGCCGACGTCCTGCGGGCCCGCCTGCAGAGCGAGCAGCCCGAGGAGGTCCCGGTGCTGCACCTGCGGGCCAGCCGCTGGTCCGAGGCCCACGACCTGGTCGAGGACGCGGTCCTGCACGCGCTGGCTGCCGGCGACGTCGACCGTGCGGCGCACCTGGTGGAGCTGGCCGTGCCGACCATCCGCCGCACCCGGCAGGATGCGGTCCTGCTCCGCTGGCTGGCGGCCCTGCCCGACGACGCCATCCGCCGCAGCCCGGTGCTCAGCGTCTTCGACGGCTACCGGCACCTCGTCGCCGGCGACCTCGCCGCGGTCGAGCCCCGCCTCGCCAGCGCCGAACGGGCCCTGGCTGCCGTCCCGGAGGGCTCCGCGCCCCCCTGGGCGGACAGCTCGGAGCTGCGCACGCTTCCGGCCACCATCGCCCTGTACCGGGCCGCGCTCGCGCAGGCGCGAGGCGACGTGGCCGGCACGGCGGCGCACGCCCAGCAGGCGCTGGAACTGGCCGGCCCCGACGACCACCTCGCCCGCGGCGGCGCGGCCGGCTTCCTCGGTCTGGCCGCCTGGGCGGAGGGGGACCTGCCGACTGCCCTGCAGACGTTCGGGCAAACCGTGGCCAGCCTGCGCGCGGCCGGCAACCTGGCCGACGAGCTCAGCAGCACCGTCGTGCTGGCCGACATGTGGCTCGCGGCCGGTCGTCCCCTTCGGGCACGGCAGCTCGTGCAGCGCGCCCTGCAGCTGGCTGAGGCGCAGGGCGAGCCCGTGCCACGGGCGACCGCCGACCTGCACGTGGCGGTGGGCGAGCTCGACCGCGAGGTCGGGGACCTCGACGGCGCCCGGCGGCACCTCGAGGCCGCCGCGGCGCTGGCCCAGCGGGCGGCGATGCTCGAGAACCGCCACAGGTGGTTCGTGGCATCGGCCCGCCTGGCCCAGGCGGAGAGCGATTTCGAGGGGGCCATCGCCCACCTCGACCGGGCCGAGGACGCCTACCGGCCGGGCTTCTTCCCGGACGTGCGCCCCATCGCCGCCATGCGGGCTCGCGTCTGGATCGCCCAGGGCGACCTGGCGGCGGCCGAGGACTGGGCCTACGAGCGGGACGTGTCGGCCGCCGACACGGTCACCCACCTGCGCGAGTTCGACCACCTCACCCTCGTCCGCCTGCGCATCGCCCAGCACCGGGCGCGGCGGGGGCCGGCCCCTCAACACGCCGGCGCGATCGGCCAGACCGTCGAGCTGCTGGACCGTCTGCACGCGGCCGCCGAGACCGGCGGGCGGGCGGGCAGCGTCGTGGAGATCCGCCTGCTCCAGGCGCTCGCGCTCGACGCGCAGGGACGGCGGCCGCGTGCCCGTGCGGCGCTCGGCGACTCCCTGGTCGGGGCGCCCGAGCCGGCGGGATACGCCCGGCTGTTCCTGGACGAGGGCACGCCGCTGCTCGCGCTGCTGCGCGACGCCGAGCGCCACGGCGTCGCCGTCGACCTCGCGCGGCGCCTGCTCGGCTCGGGTGCGGCCCGGGGAGCGCCGGCCAGCCTGAGCGAGCGGGAGCTGCAGGTCCTGCGGCTGCTCGACAGTGACCTGAGCGGGCCGGAGATCGCCCGCGAGCTGTACGTCTCCCTCAACACCCTGCGCACCCACACCAAGCGGATCTACACCAAGCTCGAGGCCACCAGCCGTCGGGCGGCGGTCATCCGCGCCCGCGAAGACGGCCTGCTGTAACCCTCGCCCAAGATCACCACGACCGTTCACATCGTCTGGTGATGCCCGGTCACATCACCCGTTCCTACCGTCGGACCCATGCCGCGGCGCCCGCCGCGGACACCCCAAGACGAGGGAGTCGGCCATGACCATCACGACTACCACGCTCACCCGCACTGCCGGCCTGGCCGCCGTCGCCGCGGGCGCGCTGTTCATCCTCATCCAGTTCATCCACCCCAGCGAGGACGTCGCCTCGGTCGCCACCACCGCGTGGACGGTCGTCCACACCGTGAGCATCACCATGGCGGTCCTGGCCCTGGTCGGCATCACCGGGACCTACCTCCGACAGGTCGAGCGGGCCGGGATCCTCGGCCTGGTCGGGTATGTCCTGTTCAGCACCTGCTTCCTCGTCATCGCGATGTTCACCTTCGTCGAGGCCTATGTCCTGCCGCTCCTGACCGAGCAGGTGCCCAGGTTCGTCGAGGACGTCGTCGCGGTCCCCGCAGGTGGCACCGTCGTCGGGGACGTCGGCGCCCTGCAGACAGTCAGCCTCGTGTCGTTCGCCACCTACCTGCTCGGCGGCCTGCTGTTCGGGATCGCGCTGTACCGCGCCGGTCAGGTCCACCGGTGGGCCGCCGTGACGCTCGCCGTCGGGGCCGTCTGCCCCTTGCTTCTGGCGGTGCTGCCGCACGCGCCCGGCCGGCTGGCCGCCGTGCCGGTCGGCATCGCCCTCATCGGCCTCGGCCACTCGACTTGGCGTGGGACGACCCGGCGTGGGGAGACCGCCGCGCGACGGTCCGCGCCGAGCGCACGCCGCCGCCGGCAGCTCACCGCCTCCAGCGGACGATGAGCACGCGCGTGGCCGCCGGGAGAACCTCCTCCGGGCGGTGGGTGCCGATCCCGCTGGTCGCGCTCGTCCTGATCCCCGCCGTGGCCGGCTCGCTCCGCCTCATCGAGGTGGCCGGCGGCCCGCAGACCATCCCGTCCAACCCGCGGTTGGTCGGCTCGGCCGTGCCCCTGGTCATCCACATCCTCAGCGCGATCCTGTACGGCATCGTCGGTGCCTTCCAGTTCTCCGCCGGGTTCCGGCGGCGTAGGCCCGGGTGGCACCGGGTCGCCGGGCGGGTGCTGGTGGTGCTGGGCCTGGCGGTGGCGGGCTCGGCGCTGTGGATCAACGAGATCGCCCCCCGTCCGGGGGGCACCGGCGAGCTGCTGTACGCGTTCCGGCTCGTCGCCGGCTCGGCGATGGCCGCCTGCCTCGTCCTCGGCTTCACCACGATCCGCCGGCGCGACGTCGCCGGCCACAGGGCCTGGATGACCCGCGCCTACGCGCTGGCCCTCGCCGCAGGCACCCAGGTGTTCACCCTGGGCGTCGGGCAGGCGATCTGGGGCACCGGCGACGTCAGCACGGCCCTCATGCACGGCGCGGGCTGGGTCATCAACCTCGCCGTGGCCGAGCACGTCATTCGTCGGCACCGCAGCCGCCGTCCTCGCAGGGCGATGGTGGGGATCGGGTGGTCATGACCCGGCCGCCTGCCGCCTACCGGTTGCGGGTCAGCGGGCACCTCGACGAGCACTGGTCCGCCTGGTTCGGCGGCCTCACCTTGACCCACGAGGACGACGGCACGACCACCCTCAGCGGCGTCGTCGCCGACCAGGCCGAGCTGCACGGGCTGCTCGCCAAGGTCCGGGACCTCGGCGTCATCCTCCTCGCCGTCAGCATCACCGACCCCTCCGAGCCAAGCGCCCGTGGGCCCAAGACCCTGCCATGAGCGCCGGCCGCCCCGTCGGCGATCAGCCCGATGTCCCGCTCGACGCCGTCGCACACGGCACCGAGATCGGCCACATCCAGAGCCTTCACACCGCACGGCGGTACCGTGTGGCCGTGGCCACATCCCCTGACGCGCGGCCGCGCTCGCCGACGACGGTGACGTTGCCGCGGCACCTCTGGTGGAGCGGCCTGCGGCGCTTCGACTCGCCGACCCTGTGGACCGCCGGCGGGTGTACGAGCTGGTGCTCCGCGAAGGGACCGCCGCCGACGTGCGCGCCCACGTGACACGTGACGGGCTCCGCGACTGCCTCGACGACCTCGTCCTCCCCGCGCACCTCCGCCGGCTGTGGCCGGAGGTCCTCGGTGCCGGATAGCCCGCCGAGCCTGTGGCCGCTGCAGGTGCGGGTGTTGCGACTCGTTCGCCGAGGCGTGCCGGCTGCGGCGGGCTTCGCGCTTGCCGGTGGCGCGGCGCTGGTCGTGCACGGGGTGGTGGACCGCCCCACCGAAGACCTCCGTCAAGCACCGGGGCGCTACCCCACCGGACGCGGCGCCCACGTGAGCGCTGCCGTCCGTCCCGGCGCCGGCACCGCGACCGGAGTGACCGACGGCGGGGGCAGCGCGCCGAGATCCTGTGGCTGCAAACCCGGCCATCCAGGACCGTTGCGGAGCCGTCTGTGAGAGCCGACCGAAAAGGCGTCTGATCTTTGGTTTTGTCGTGGTCAGGGGCGGGGTCGAACCGCCGACCTCTCGATTTTCAGTCGAGCGCTCGTACCGACTGAGCTACCTGACCTCGTGCGACCGGCCGGTGTCGGAAGGACGCCGGCCGGTGGCGGAGCTGACGGGATTTGAACCCGCGGCCTTCACCTTGACAGGGTGACGAGCACTCCTAACTGCTCCACAGCTCCATGCAGGGTCGAGTGGGCCGTGCAGGACTCGAACCCGCTCCGCCGGATTAAAAGTCCGGAGCTCTACCCGTTGAGCTAACGGCCCGTGGGCGAAGCAGCGTACCCCTACCGGCGCAGCGCGGCCGAGTCTAGCCGTCCGTCGCCGCCTCCGTCTA
>JACCXR010000197.1 GCA_013696915.1 Euzebyaceae bacterium | reverse complement strand
GGGTGCGCGAGGGCACCGCGGTCGCGGGCGCGGGTCCCCCCGGCCCGGATCGTGCGCCGGTGGCGGAGGCGGACGACGTCCATCCCGCGCAGCTGCTGTCCCCGTACCTCTACCTGCTCGCGCTGGCCCTGCCGGTGTTCCTGGTCCCCGCGTCGCGGGCCTGGGTGCGCGCGCACCTGTTGCTCGCCCTCGACTTCCCCGCCACGGCCACCGGGTGGGGCTGGGCGAACGAGGCGGCGCCGCAGTACACGCCGGTCGCCCTGCTCGGCCATCCCGGCTCCTACATCTCGCTGGCCTGCCTCCTCGGCTACCTGACGTACCGCAGGGTCGGCCTGTGGGGCGCCACGAACGGGCGCGCAGTCCTGCGGAAATGGGCACGCTCGCTGCCGAGGGCCTCGACCTCGATCGTGCAGCTCGCCGTCGTCGCGACGATCCTCATCGACACGGGCATGGTCGCGGTGCTCGCGCGCGGCATCACCGGTGCGACGGGGGAGGCCTTCCCGCTGCTCTCGCCGGTGGTGGGCGCGATGGGATCCTTCATGACGGGATCCACCACCAGCGCGAACGCGCTGTTCTCCTCGTTGCAGACGCAGGTCGCGGGCCTGCTCGACATCGCTCCGGAGGTCCTGCTGACCGGCCAGACCGTCGGCGGCAACGTGGGCAACTCGGTGGCGCCGGTCATCATCCTCATCGGCGTCACGGCCGTCGGCGTGCCCGACCAGGTGTCCCGCATCCTGCGCATCTCGCTGGTGCCGTGCGCCGTGCTGCTCGCGGGCGTGAGCGCGATGGTCCTCGTGCTGAGCCGGCTCGTCCACCCGTAGGCCGCCGTTCGTTCACGCCGGGCAACGGTTCGTTGCGGCGCTCGGCAAAATCTGGTGTCCTGGGCGTGGGAAGAGACGGGCTCGCACCTCGGCCGAGGAGGCCGGGGAAGGAACAACTGACCGAGTGGTGACAGACGCTATGCTGCGCGGCGCGTGCAGCGGACACAGGAGATGACCACCCGGATGCGGCCCCCCGCCGTCCTGCGCACCCCCCACCGCCTGGAACCGGACCCCCGCCGCGTCATCGCGAAGTATTACGAGCCGTCGGAGGAGCTCGTCGAGAGTCGGGAGCCGCGCGTCCGGCGGCTCGTCCGCCGCATCCTCGAACTGCCGGAGGACGACCGGGCGATGCGGGCGCGTGGCCTGCTGGCGGAGTTCTCCAAGCGGCATCGGGACTACGCCACCATCCTCGAGCGGCACTACCAGCGGGTCGCGCACCACGTCCCCGACGGGGTCGAGCCCTCCACCGAGAGCCGCCTGCTGATCGGCGCCTACGTCACCCACGAGTTCTCGATCCAGGCCGCCGCCCTGTTGAACCCGTCGATGGTGCCCGCACCAGATCAGACCGGCCTCGCGCCGGGCGAGCAGCGCTTCGTCATGAGCCTCCGCGCCGTCGGGGAGGGACACATCTCGTCGATCGAGTTCCGCTCCGGCGTCGTCAGGGGCGCGTCGGAGGTGACGCTCGACCCGGTGAGCCGGTACGCGACGCTCGGGTCGCTGCAGACGCTGGGGTACGACAAGCACCTGTTCGGCGCCAAGCTTCGCGAGCTCGGGGCGGACAACGAGATCGCCGCGCGCGTCCTCGACCCGCTCGGCGACGGCTTCACCCTTCCGGAGCTCGAGCAGTCCCTGGAGCTGTTGTCCGACGACGGCGTCTCCCCGGTGCTGGCGTACAAGACCGTCGAGTTCATCCGCTGGCTGGCGATGTCCAACTACCGCGTCGGCTTCGGCGACGGCACCGACGTGTCGGAGCGCGTGATCTTCCCGATCGGGCCGAGCGAGAGCAAGGGGATGGAGGACGCGCGCTTCGTGCGCTTCACCGACGACGACGGCTCGACCACCTACTACGCCACCTACACCGCCTTCGACGGCTACAAGATCCTCCCGCAGCTGATCGAGACGCGGGACTTCTCGTCGTTCCGCATCGCGACGCTGAACGGCAGCTGCGCCTTCAACAAGGGCATGGCGCTCTTCCCTCGTCGCATCGACGGGCGGTACGCCGCCCTGTCGCGCTACGACCGGGAGAACATCGACATCATGTTCTCCGACAACGTGCGGTTCTGGAACTCGCGCGAGCAGCTGCGGGTGCCCGTGTGGCCGTGGGAGCTCATGCAGATCGGCAACTGCGGCTCGCCGATCGAGACGGAGGCGGGCTGGCTCGTCCTGACCCACGGGGTCGGCCCCATGCGCCAGTACACGATCGGGGTGATCCTCCTCGACCTCGACGATCCCCGACGGGTCATCGCCGACCTGCCAGAGCCGATCCTCGTCGCGGACGAGTGGGAGCGCGAGGGGTACGTGCCCAACGTCGTCTACTCCTGCGGCGCGATGCTCCACGACGACACCCTCGTCCTGCCGTACGGGTTCTCCGACGCGGGCGTCGGCATCGCGCTGGCGCCGATGGCCGACCTGCTCGGCGCCCTGCTCGACCACCCGGTGCGCTGAGGGCGTGCGCGTCGGCATCCTCGGCCCGATCTCGTGGCGGGTGCCGCCGCGGACCTACGGGGGGTGGGAGCAGGTCGCCGGCAACCTCGCGGACGGCCTGGCCGAGCGGGGTCACGACGTCACCCTGTTCGCGACCGGCGACTCGTCGACCGGGGCGCGGCTGCGCAGCGTCGTGCCACGCCCCCTGTCGGAGGACGCGGAGCTCGCCCGCCACTCGCGGGAGTACGAGACGCTCCACGTCGCGGCGGCGTTCGCGCGCGCCGGGGAGTTCGACGTGCTCCACAACCACGCCGGCTGCTTCGCGGTCCCCTTCGGGGCCGCGGTCGCCACGCCGATGCTGACGACGCTACACGGCTCCGCGGCCGAGGAGGGCAGCCGGATCGTCTACCGGCAGCACCGCGACCGGCCGTACGTCTCGATCACCGACGCGGAGCGCCAGCTGTGCCCAGACCTGCGGTACGTGGCGACCGTGTTCAACGGCATCGCGGTCGACGACTTCCCGTTCGGCGCCGGGCCGGGCGACTACCTGGTGTGCATCGGGCGGATGTCGCCGGACAAGGGCATCCACCTGGCGATCGAGGCGGCGGCGGCGGCGGGCATGCCGCTGGTGCTCGCCGGGATCGTGCCCGACGGCGACGCCGCCTACTTCGACGCGCAGGTCCGCCCCCACCTCGCCCCCGGTCGCGTCGACTTCGTCGGTCCGGTCACCCACGCAGAGAAGGGGCCGCTGCTGGCCGGCGCCGCCGGGTTCCTCCACCTGGTGCAGTACCACGAGGCCTTCGGGCTGACGATGACCGAGGCGATGGCGTGCGGCACGCCGGTCGTCGGCACGCGTCGCGGGTCTGTGCCCGAGGTCGTGCGGGGCGGGGAGACCGGCTTCGTCGTCGACGACGTCGCCTCGGCGGTCGCGGCGATCGGCCGGCTCGGCGAGATCGACCGGGCGGCATGCCGGCGCCACGTCGCGGAGCGCTTCAGCTCCGCCCAGATGGTCACCGGGTACGAACACTGCTACAACTTCATCCTGGGCTGACCCGCCGCCCCCCGACCTCGCCGCGGTCGGGGGTCGATCTGCTCGGTCGCCGTCGTTCATCGCCGGTCGTTTCGGGGAATGGTGGGATGGCCCAAGAAGCCCGGCGGCATCGACGAGGGGGAGACGGCCATGTCAGCGGTGCCCGCGGGAATCGAGCCCGTCGTCGCGCTCCTGGGCAGCTTCCCGCCACGGGAGTGCGGCATCGCCACGTTCACGCGGGACCTTTTCCACGCGCTGAGCGCGGGCGGTCACGCCACCAGGGGGGTCGCGGCCATCGACGAGCCCGGCGCCGTCCGCCGCTACGGCCCGGACGTCCGCTGGCGGCTGGACCAGGACGACCCCCGCAGCTACGACCACCTGGCGACCGCGCTGGACCGGGCCGGGGCGGACGTCCTGTCCATCCAGCACGAGTTCGGCCTCTTCGGCGGCCACGACGGCGAGCTGCTGCTTCGCCTCCTCGATCGGCTGGTCACGCCGGCGGTGGTCACGCTGCACACGGTGCTCGGCGCGCCCTCGGGCCATCTTCGGCAGCTCACGCGTGCCCTGTGCGACTCCAGCGCTGCCACCGTGGTGCTCGCCAGGGCCGCGATCCCGCTGCTCGCCGACGTCTACGGCGTCGACCCGGCGAAGGTCCACTACATCCCCCACGGGATCCCGACCGTCAAGCGCACCCGCGGCTCGCGGCGCAGGACGAAGGCCGCCCTGGGGCTGTCCGGACGGACCGTCCTGTCGACGTTCGGGCTGATCGGACCGAGCAAGGGCATCGAGCACGTCATCCGGGCGCTGCCCGAGGTCGTCCGCGCCCACCCCGACCTGCTCTACGTCGTGCTGGGGCAGACCCACCCCGGCCAGCTGCGGCACGCCGGCGAGGAGTACCGCGAGTCGCTCCAGGGCCTCGTCGCCGAACTGGGGCTCGAGCGGCACGTCCGCTTCGACGCCCGCTACCTCGACCAGGACGAGTTGGTCCGGTGGCTGCTCGCCACCGACGTCTACCTCATGCCGTACCTGGACCCGGAGCAGATCGTCAGCGGCACGCTGGCGTACGCCGTCGGCTCGGGGAAGGCCGTCGTCGCCACCCAGTTCCGCTACGCCCGGGAACTGCTGTCCGGCGGGCGCGGGGAGCTCGTGCCGTTCCGCGACTCCGACGCGATCACCCGCAAGCTCCTCCGGCTGCTCGGCGACCGGCCGGCGCTCGCGGGGATGGAGCGGCGGGCGTACGAGGCCAGCCGCGAGATGGAGTGGCCGAACGTCGCGGCCGCCTACCGCCGGCTCTTCGCGCGCCTGGCCGCACCGGCCAGGGGCCAGCGGATCGCGTGACCACCGGGACCGCCGGGTCCCCGGAGCGCCCCACCGGCGGTGGGCAGCGGATCGCGTGACCGCCGGGACCGCGGAGCGCCGGGCCGGCCTCCCCTCGCTGGCGCACCTGCGGCGACTGACCGACGACACCGGGCTGCTGCAGCACGCCGTCCACGACGTCCCGGACCCGCACCACGGGTACACCCTCGACGACAACGCCCGCGGTCTCGCGCTCGCGATCGGTCTCGCCCACGCGGGCTCAGCGGGCAGCGACCTCGCCGAGCGCTACCTGCAGTTCGTCCTCGGCGCGCGCAGCCCCGAGCAACCTGGGCGGTTCCACAATGTCATGGCCTACGACCGGCGCTGGCTCGACGAGGTCGGCAGCGAGGAGTCGCACGGCCGGGCGGTCGCGGCGCTGGCGTACACGGTCGCGCGGGGGTTCGACGGCGGCATGCGGGACACGGCCGCGGCGCTCGTCGCGCCCGCCCTGACCCGCGTCCCGTCGCTCTACCACCCCAGGGCGCTGGCGCAATCCCTGATCGGGCTGTGCTGGCTCGAGGCGGCCGTCGGCGGTCACGCCGAGGACATCGACGGGGTCGCCCGCCGCCTGGCCGGATGCCAAGCCGAGCATCGCGGGCCCGGCTGGGAGTGGTTCGAGCCGGTCCTCACCTATGACAACGCCCGGCTGCCCCTCGCCATGCTGCTGGCCGCGGCCGCCCGCGGCTCCGAGGAGTTCGCCGGGGTCGGCCGCACGACCCTGGACTTCCTGCTGGCCGAGCTGACCTGCGACGGCCGCCTCGACGTCGTCGGCAACGCCGGCTGGTACCCCCGCGGCGGGACGCGGCCCGCCTTCGACCAGCAGCCGGTCGACGCCGCGGCGATGGTGGAGGTCTGCGTCGCCGCCGAGGCCGTCCTCGGCGGCGCGGCCTACCGCGCGGCGGCCGAGACCGCCGCGGCGTGGTTCAGCGGTCGCAACCGTCTCGGCGTGCCGCTGTTCGACCCGGCGACGGGCGCCTGCTTCGACGGCCTGACCGCCGACGGGGTCAATCGCAACCGCGGGGCGGAGTCGACGGTCGCGGGCCTGCAGGCCCGGCTCGCGCTCGCCGATCCCGGGTGGGTGGTACCCGGCTGGACCCGCCGCGGCTGACCAGCTCTCCCAGGGGGGGCAGACCGTGGCTGACCGGCCCTCCCCGGGGAGCCAGGCCTTCACTCCGCTGCCGCGGCGGCGGCCGAGGCGGGGCGGCGCCGGGTGGCCCGCCACACGAGCAGGCCGAGACCGACGGGGACGAGCAGCGGCGCCAGGAACAGGGCGCCCACCAGCAGGGCGCCGACGACGTTGACGAACGCGTCGCGAGCGGTGGCCCAGGACCGGGCGAGGCTGGGCCGCGCGGCCGCGTCGTCCTCGGCGGTCAGGTGGGCGGGGGCGCCCGGCTCCACGAGCTCCACGGTGAGCGTCGAGAAGGACGTGCGGTCCGTCAGCAGCTGCAGCCGGCCCTTGATCTGCTCGACTTGGGACTGGAGGCTGTCGAGTTGCTGCTGGACGGCGATGGCGTCGGGGATGGCCTGCGCCCGGTCGAGCAGCGCCAGGTAGAAGGCCTCCTGCGCCTGCAGATGCCGCAGGCGGGACTCAAGGTCGACGTACTCGGCGGTGACGTCCTGGGAGGTGACGTCGCGGCTGCGGACCTCGCCGATGTCGCCGATGCCGGCCAGGAGGTCTTCGTAGTTCGCGACCGGGACGCGCACGGTGATCGAGCCGAACGTCCCCTGCTCGTCGCTGCGGGTCGAGCTGGAGACGACCGTGCCGTTCAGGCTCCGCGCCCGCTCGATGACGGCGCGATAGGCCGCGTCGAAGCCGTCCGCCGCGACCTCGACGGTCATCGTGCCCTCCTTGATGATCCGGTCCCCGGGCGCGGCCGGCGCCGACGGGAGCGCGACCGGCGCCGCGTCGGGCGCGGCGTCAGGCGCCGCGTCGGGCGCCCCCTCGGGCTCGGCGCCGTCC
>JACCXR010000193.1 GCA_013696915.1 Euzebyaceae bacterium | reverse complement strand
CGAGCGAGGTCTTGCCGACGCCGGGCGGGCCCACGAGCGCCAGGATCGCGCCGGCGCCGGCTCGGCGGCCGCCGGAGATGTCCGCGTGGGTCCCGGCGTCGGGACGGGGCTCGTCCCCGCCGGCCTGCTCGCGCCGTGCGGCCCGCTCGCCGCGGAGCTTGCGGACGGCGAGCTGCTCGACGATGCGGTCCTTCACCTCGTCCAGGCCGGTGTGGTCGGCGTCGAGGATGGCCCGCGCCTCGGGGAGGTCCAGCCGGTCCATCGTCCGCTCGCCCCACGGCAGCTCGGTCAGCCAGTCGAGCCACGTCCGGATCCAGCCGTGCTCGGGGCTCTGCTCGCTCATGCGCTCCAAACGGCCGATCTCTCGCTCGACGGCGGCGCGTACGTCGGCCGGCAGCTGTCGGTCGGCGATCTTCGCGCGGTACCCCTCGGCGACGTCCCCGTCGCCGTCCTCGCCGAGCTCCTTGCGGATGGCGGCGAGTTGCTGGCGCAGCAGGTACTCCCGCTGCCCGCGCTCCATCGACGCGGTGACGTCGGCCTGGATGCGCTCCTTGAAGCCGAGCTCGGCGAGCGTCTCCCGCGCCCACCCGAGCACCTTGTCGAGCCGCTCGGAGGTGTCGAGCGTCTCCAGCACCTCGACCTTGCGCTGGAGCGTGAGGTCCGGTGAGTAGACGGCGGTGTCGGCGAGCGCGCCCGGCTCCGCGATCTCGGCGATGGCCGCGGCCAGGCGGCGGCCGGCGCCCCGGCGCTCGAGGATCCCTTCGACGACCGCCTTGTACTCGCGGGCGAGCTCGAGGGATCGCTCGGAGGGCTGGTCGGGTTCGGCGACGGTGTCGGCGGCCACCCAGAGGGCGCGGCCCGCGCCGGGCACTCCCGTGCCGACCACGGCCCGGGCCAGGCCGCGGACGAGCATCCCGCGGCGGCCGTCCGGGGTGCGGTCGACCTGCTCGACCGCCGCGACCGTGCCGACCCTGGCGTACCGCCCGTCGATGCGCGGGACGAGCAGCAGGCGCGAGCCCGCGTCCTGGGCGGCGTCGAGCGCCGCGGCGATCTCGTCGTCGTCGACGACGATGGTGACGACCATGCCGGGGACGACGACGCCGCCCGTCAGGGGCAGCAGCGGCAGGGTGACGGAATCAAGACTTGGCATGATTACTCCCTTACACACGTAGTCGGGGAGCACAACGCCGGCCGGCTTGGCGCCTATTCCTTGCGGGCGCAACCAGCTCAGCCGGCCGGCACGACCTCGCCCGAGCGCAGCACGACGCCGTCCGCGCAGCGGGCCTCGACGGTCCCGCCGCCGAACTGCTCCTCGTAGAGCCGCGCGTAGGTCCCGTCGTGCTCCAGCAGCTGGGCGTGCGTTCCCTGCTCGACGAGCCGTCCGCGGTCGAGCACGAAGATGACGTCGGCGGCGAGGATCGTCGAGAGGCGGTGCGCGATCGCGACCGTGGTACGGCCCTCCATGAGGGTCTCGAGCGCGTTCTGCAGCAGCCGCTCGTTGACCGTGTCCAGCGCGGACGTCGCCTCGTCGAGGATGAGGATGCGCGGGTCGGAGAGAATGACCCGCGCGATCGCGAGACGCTGCTTCTCGCCGCCGGACATCCGGTAGCCTCGCTCCCCGACCAGGGTGTCGTAGCCGTCGGGCATCTCGGCGATCCGGTCGTGGATGTGCGCGGCCCTGGCGGCCGCCTCGAGCTGGTCCTGCGTCGCCCCCGGGTCGCCGTACAGCAGGTTCGTGCGGATGCTCGTGTGGAACAGGTACGTCTCCTGTGTGACCACCCCGATGGCGCGGGCCAGCGACGCCAGCGTCAGGCGGCGGACGTCGATCCCGTCGATGCACACCGCTCCGCCGGTCACGTCGTAGAGCCGGGGGATGAGGTAGGACAGGGTGGTCTTGCCGGCGCCGCTCGGTCCGACGACGGCGGCGAGCCGTCCGGGGGCGATCTCGAGGGACACGTGCTCCAGCGCGCCCCGGCGGGGCGCCTCGGCGGGTGCCGTCTCGTAGTGGAACGACACGTCGCGGAAGCTGATGGCGCCGCGCGTGTCCGGGGGCAGGTCGCGGGCGTCGGGGGCGTCGGTGATCTCGTGGGTGAGGTCGAGGTACTCGTAGATGCGCTCGAACAGCGCCAGAGAGGACTGCACCTGGACGGACACCTCGAGCATCTGACCGATGGGGAAGAACAGGCGGCTCTGCAGGGTCGTGAAGGCGACGATCGTGCCGGCGCTGATCGCGGTCGCGCCGTCGCGGGCGATCACCAGGCCCGCGACCAGGTAGACGAGCGCCGGGGTGACGCTGAAGAACACCTGCACCAGGGCGAAGAAGCTGCGCCCGATCATCTGCTGGCGGATCTGCAGCCCCGCCAGTTCGGCGTTCTGCTCCCGGAACCGGGCGATCTCCTCGCGCTGGCGTCCGAAGGTCTTGGAGAGCAGGACGCCCGAGACGGAAAGGGTCTCCTGGGACAGCGCGCTCATCTCGGCCATCGTCTTCTGGGTCGAGGAGGACACCGTCCGCCGCGCGCTGCCGACCCGCTTGGTGAGCCACACGAAGACCGGCAGCATCGCCAGCGACAGGACGGTCAGCTCCCAGGAGAGCACCAGCATCGCGATGACGGTCGAGACCATGATCACGACGTTGGACAGGATCGACGATGCGGTCTCGGTCACCACCGTCTGCACGCCGCCGACGTCGTTCGCCAGGCGCGATTGGATCTCGCCGGTGCGCGTGGCCGTGAAGAACCGCAGCGGCATCTTCTGCAGGTGGGCGTAGAGCGCGTTGCGCAGGTCCTGCATGACCCGCTGCCCGAGCGCGTTCGTCAGGTAGGTCTGCCAGATCCCGAGGCTGCCGGTCATCACCGGCAGCGCCACCATGGCGGCCACGAGCCAGCTCAGCAGTCCGACGTCCGGGCAGCCGTTGCAGAACAGGGCGTCGTCGAACACCACCTCGACGAGCAGCGGGTTGACGACCCCGACGCCGGCCGTCACGACGACGAGCAGCGCGACCGCCGCGACCCGCCGGCGGTAGGGGGCGAACGAGGACACCACCCGGCGCAGCGTCCGCCGGTCCGCCGGCTCGCCGGCCTGGCCCGGCGCTGCGGCCCCCGCCCCCATCCCCGCCAACCCGCCCATCGGTGCTCCTGTCTCCCGCCGCCCGATGATGCCAGCGGCGGCTTGCCCTCGCCGCGGGGCCGGTCCCGGGCCGCCGCGCTGTGCCGCAGCGTCCTGCCGACCGGTCCGCCTCCGCCACGGAAGAAGTTGTGTGAACCGGGGGCCGGCCAGCCGCTCGCGTCCATCGAGGAGGAACGCAGCGAGGAACGCTTCTCCACACCGACGAGCATGCCCTGATCTGCGAGAAGAGCCCTCCCCGATTGCACTTCGCTCGCGGGAGACAGGCGTTATGGGCCTGGTTGTGATCAGGCTGCGTCGGGACCACGCAGCGAGAGGCGTTCGGTGATGGTGACCTCGAGCGCGGCGGCGATGTCGCAGATGCGGGCCTGGATGACCGTGGCGTCGTCGAAGCCGGTGACCTCAACCGCGAAGTCGCCCGGCAGCGAGTCCGCCCACCTGCCCGCCTCATCGACTGCCTCGTCGAGGT
>JACCXR010000181.1 GCA_013696915.1 Euzebyaceae bacterium | reverse complement strand
TTCGGCGTTGTGCCCGGTGCAGCCGCTCGGCGCGTCGGGCCACCGCACCGGGTAGCTCGCCGCGACCGTGACCGCGTCGGCGCGGTAGGGGTCCGGTTCGGGCAGTCGCAGGATCGCGAGGTTGCTGCGCCGGCAGGCGTTGTTGCCGAGATCGGCGATCCACAGGCCGCGGCCGTCGATCGCGATGTCCTCCCAGTCGACGTTGCGCGCGCCGCGGACCTGGATCTTGCGGAAGCGCACGCCCGGCGTGAGGTCCACCAGCGCGCCGTCGCGCACCCGCAACGCGTACAGCACGGAGGGGTTGCCGGAGTCGAGGTGCGCCCACACCACGCCGGGGTAGCGCCGGCTGGCGACGACTCCTGAGCCCTCGGTGACGGGGAACCTCCCGATCGGGTCGAAGCCGTCGGCCGCCGCGGGGGCCGCCGGGAAGGGCGCCGCCAGCGCCGCGAGCAGCGCGGCCACAGCGATCCAGCCCAGCCGGCGCGTGCGCGACCGGGGACGGCGGGCAGGTATCGGCGGCATGCGGTTCCTCCGACGGGTTGGACGTGCGTTCTCTTCGTCGGCAGGAAACCTACGTTTTGAAGGCCGGAGGCGACCCCGCCGACAAGGCGAGCACCCAGCGCACGCGCGCGCCCCGTTTCGCGGCGGCGCGGGAATGCGGGCGTGGGACGACCCGGCACTCCTGGGCGGCGGCCGGCGAGAACGCGATCGGAAGCCTTGACATGCCTGCGATTCCGCCCTGCTCGGGGGAGCGGGGCCTCCCCCTCGACAGCCGAGCGCCCCACACGTGCCCAGCCCGGTCGCGGCGGGGCGGACTCCCGAAAGGCTTATCCCGGCTTGACAGCTTGGGGAGGGAGGCTAGCCTCCCCCGATCCTCGGCCACCGTCCGCCTTGGCCTGAGCCCCCACAGGCGAAGGCGGGACGGTGGGCGAGGCCCGCGGTGCCTACAGCGGCCCGAGCTCACGTAGAGCAGGGGCGGCTGGGACATCGGGACCCGAGGAGCATCACCGGTGCGCTCCCCGCCAGAGCGCACCGGCCGGCCGGGGAGGGGTCGTCAGCAGCCCCCTGCCTTCGTGACCCCTTGTCGGCCCGCACCCCTGAGACGCTTCGACGTTGAGAATCGATACGGCTCTCAGGGAGATTTTCGACGCTTGAAAGCGAACTTCCGTTGGACTCCCGCTAGGCGCCCTCCTCCGACGCCTTCGCGGCGCGTTTCATGTGGGCGTCGCCTGCGGCCTCCGCGAGCTCGGGCAGGATGCACTCGCCCGTCTCCCAGCCGCACGCGCACACCATCTGGTAGCCCCAGCCCTCGATGGTGAGGTCCTCGACCGCGGACAGGTAGTGCCCCCCGTTCGCGGCGATGTTTGCCTCGTGCAGCAACTCGGACTGCGTGGCGATCTCGTCGTAGACCGCGAGCACCTGGGCCTGCGCCCACGCGGCCAGGCGGGGCCGCGCGCCGGCCATCTGCCCGTGCAGGGCCTGGAGCGCGCACATCAGCGTCTCCAGGTCGTCCAGCGCCATCCCGCCGACCGACCCCAGCGCCTGCCAGTCCCCGCCGTCGCGGTGGTTCTCCGCCTCGACCTGCGCCAGGCCCGCGCTCTCCAGCGGCGGGCTGACCCAGCCGCACGAGCAGCGACCCTTCCAACTGCCGCCGAGAGGCAGGTCGTCGGCCGGTGACCCGACGAACTCGACCGCAACGTGGCGGTGCTGGACCTGAGGCATCGGAGCTGTCCTTTCCAGGCGGTGGATCCGTGGAACCCGTGGGCGCTGTCGGCTTGACCGGCCGGGTGAGGGGCGTGGTGGGCGATCACCTGCTCTAACGGGGCGGCACCCGCCGCGTGACGCGCTTTCGTCGGTCGTCGGATCCCCGTGCCGCCTTGCGCGCGGTCGTGTCGGACCCCGACCGTCGGTGCTACGGTGCGCCCCGCGCGGCGAGCCAGGAGCGGGTTGAATGGGTGCACCGGAGCATGGGCGGTCCGAACCTGCACGCAGGCAGCCGCTGGTCCGAAGTTCCGTCCTGGCCGAGGCGCTGACCGACCCGGCGGAGCGGGCGCGGCTGGACCTGCCGGCCGACGAGGCGGAGCCGTTCCGGGTGGTCGTCGAGTTGAACCTGCGACACCGCGAGGGGCTGACCGCCGCCGAGGCCCGCTTCGCGGAGTTCTACCGCGGCGTGGTGGGGACGGGACGCCCCCCGCCCGTTCCCATCGCCAACACCTACTACGCATGCCTGCTGAGCGTGGACGAGGCCAGGCGCCTCGCGCGGGTCGACGGCGAGTCCGCCGGCCCGGAACGGGCGATCTACCGCGTCTGGCCGGACTTCCTCGTCGAGCCGCTCATCGACCGGTCCGTGAGCACGATCAAGGGGGACGCGGCCCAGCGGTCCTACGACGCCGTCGGAGGCGGCATCACGTGGGCGGTGATCGACTCGGGCATCGACGGGGCGCACCAGCACTTCCGCCGCCACGCCAACCTCGACGGCGACGCGGCCGACCTGCACCGCGACTTCACCGTCGACGGCGAAGCGCCCGCCGCGAGCGCCCGGACCGACGGCTTCGGCCACGGGACGCACGTCGCCGGCATCATCGCCGGCGCGGTGCCGGACCCGCTGCCCAAGGGCGCGCGTGTCCGGGTCGGCGTCCACGTCGCGGACGACGGCGGCGGCGGCGACGAGATCACGGAACGGGACGTCGATGACCTCCATCGGCTCGCGGGCGTGGCGCCGCGGTGCCGCCTCGTCAGCCTGAAGACCCTGGACGACACCGGCCGGGGCTACTCGTCGAACATCATCCGGGCGCTCCGCTACGTCCGCGAGGAGGTCAACGGCAGCGGCAAGCTACTGCGGATCCAGGGGGTGAACCTCAGCGTCGGCTACGAGTTCGACGCCAAGTGGTTCGCGTGCGGCCAGAGCCCGCTCTGCGTCGAGGTCGACCGTCTCGTCCGCTCCGGCGTCGTCGTGGTGGTGGCCGCCGGCAACACCGGGTACGGGCGTCTGACCGCCACCGCCCGGCAGACGAGCACCGGCCTGGCGCTCACCATCAACGACCCGGGCAACGCGCAGTCGGCGATCACCGTCGGCGCCACCCACCGCGACATGCCCCACACCTACGGCGTCTCCTACTTCTCGTCCAAGGGACCGACCGGCGACGGGCGGCGCAAGCCGGACCTCGTCGCCCCCGGCGAGCGGATCACGTCCTGCGCCGCCGGCAGCCGGCTCGCCGAGATGTACGGGCCCCGCCGCCCCCGCAAGGGCGACATCCCCTACCTCGACGACAGCGGGACGAGCATGGCCGCCCCGCACGTCTCGGGGGCGATCGCCGCATTCCTGTCGATCCGCCGCGAGTTCATCGGTCAGCCCGAGCGGGTCAAGGAGATCTTCCTGTCCAGTGCGACGTCGCTGGGCCGCGCCGAGTCCTTCCAGGGCCACGGCGTGGTGGACCTGATGCGGGCGATCCAGTCGGTCTGAACCGCCGGCTGGGAGGAGGGCAGGGCCATGGTGGAGACGGTTGCGGGGTTCGCCCACTGGGAGATCGGCTTCGACGCCGCTGGGGAGGCGGTCGCCGCGGAGCAGGCGGAGCGGCTGCGGGATGGCGTCCGCGACGAGCAGCTCACCGATCTCTTCGTGGTGGCGCACGGCTGGAACAACGACCGGACGGTCGCGCGTAGCCTGTACCGCCGCTTCTTCACCGAGGTCCGTGCGGTGCTCGACGACCGCGGGAGCGGCGCCGGCCGGCGGGTCGGGACGCTCGGGGTGGTATGGCCGTCGATGCGCTGGGCGGACGAGGACGTCGCCGGTGAGGGAGGCGCCGCGGCCCTCGGCGGGCCGGCGTCCGACCGCGAGCTCGTCGGCAGCCTCAAGGCGGTGCTCACCGCGTCGAAGCAGCGCGCCGCCCTGGACGAGCTCGGGAAGCTGCTCGAGGAGCGACCGCGCAGCGACGAGGCGCTCGGGCGGTTCCAGGAGCTGATGCGGCAGGTGGCGACCGGGCCCGACGCCGGGGCGGCCCCCGAGGACGGCGGCGAGGTGGCGCTGCTGACCGGGGAGCCCCGCGAGGTCTTCATGCGGTTCGCCGACGAGGCGCCCGCCGACGGCGGGGAGGGCGGCGCCGCCGGCCTCGGGGACGCCTTCTCCCGCCTGTGGGCCGGCGCGAAGGAGGCCCTGCGGCAGGCGACGTACTGGCAAATGAAGAAGCGCGCCGGCTTGGTGGGGGAGCGGGGGCTGGGACCGCTCGTCGGGCACCTCCACGCGGACGGGCCCGAGCTGCGCGTCCACCTCGTCGGGCACAGCTTCGGCGCCCGTCTGGTGTCCTTCTGCCTCGCGGGGCTGCCGCCGGCGGCGCTGGAGCCGCGGTCCCCGGTGAAGTCGGTGCTGCTCATCCAGGGGGCGTTCAGCCACTTCGCCTTCGCCGAGGAACTGCCGCACGACCGGTCGCGCTCCGGGGCGCTCGCCGGCATGGCCGCGCGGGTCGACGGACCGCTGGTGGTCTCGCACTCGGTGTTCGACACGGCCGTGGGGCGGCTCTACCCGCTGGCGTCGATCGCGTCCGGGCAGGACTCCGCGGCGATGGACGACCTGCTGTACCGGTGGGGCGCCATCGGTCACGACGGCGCGCAGGCGGTGGGTGCCGCGGCGGCCCGGCTGGGGGCGGTCGGAGCGGGCTACGAGTTCCGGGCGGGCCGCTTCCTGAACGTCGACGCCGACGAGGTCATCCGGTCCGGGCAGCCACCCTCAGGAGCGCACAGCGACATCTTCCACCCGGAGCTCGCGTGGGTGGCGGTCGCGGCCGCGGGCATCGCCTGAGCCGTGAATCGCCGAGGCTCGTCCGAGGCGATTCTCATGATCTCGGTGGTGGCGGTCGCGCAGCGACCGTCATGGACGACTGAGCCGGTCCGCGGCGGCGGCGCGGCGCGCGCCTACCATGTGTCGGCTGCGGGTCGGATGGAGCCGCCGCACAGGCGAAACGCGGGCTTGCCAGCTCGGCGGTCAGCGGCCCCGGTGAGGAGACGAGCGTGACGGAGACGGCGGCGTCGAGCGTGAAGCGGGCGCTCATCGGGCGTCCGCGCGCCAGCCGGGAACTGAAGCACCAGCTGCTGCCGAAGTGGATGGCCCTGCCGGTCTTCTCCTCCGACCCGCTCTCCTCGGTCGCCTACGCGACCGAGGAGATGATGCTGGTCCTGGCGTTGGCGGGCGCCGCCGCCTTCTCGCTGGTGCTGCCGCTGGCCTTCGGCGTCGCGACGCTGCTCGTGATCGTCATCGTGAGCTACCGCCAGACCGTCAGGGCGTACCCGACCGGCGGCGGGGCGTACCGGGTCAGCCGTGAGAACCTCGGGATCCTGCCCGGCCTGACCGCCGCCAGCGCGCTGCTCATCGACTACACCCTGACCGTGTCCGTGTCCACGGCCGCCGGAACGGCGGCGATCATCTCGGCGGTTCCGGCCCTGCAGCCGTACCGCGTGTGGATGGCGATCGGCTTCGTGGTCCTGGTGACGCTCGCGAACCTGCGCGGCGTGAAGGAGGCGGGCGTGCTGTTCGCGATCCCCACCTACACCTTCGTCGTGACGATGTTCGCCCTCATCGGCACCGGGCTGGCGCGTTGCGTCGGCGGCTGCCCCCCGGTGCCCTTCGACATGGGCCTGGCAGAGGCGGAGGCCGGGTTGAGCCTGTTCCTGATCCTGCGGGCCTTCTCGTCGGGGTCCACGGCCCTCACCGGCGTCGAGGCGATCTCCGACGGCGTCCAGGCCTTCCGCTACCCCCAGAGCCACAACGCCGCGACCACGCTCGGCGTCATGGGCGCGATGGCCGTGTCGATGTTCCTGGGGATCAGCTTCCTGGCCACCCACGTCGAGGGGGTCGTCGCGTTCGAGGGCATGCCCCGCACCGTCAACTCCCAGATCGCCGCCGCCGTCTTCGGTGCGGGCGGGTTCGGCTTCTACATGGTGCAGGTCGTCACCGCGGCGATCCTCGTGCTGGCCGCCAACACCGCGTACGCCGACTTCCCGCGCCTGTCCTCCATCCTCGCCGCCGACCGCTTCCTGCCCAGGCAGTTCCTCGCCAGGGGCGACCGCCTCGTCTTCTCCAACGGCGTGCTGGTCCTCACCGCTTTCGCGGTGCTGCTGCTCATCGCCTTCGACGCCGAGCTGAACCGCCTCATCCAGCTCTACGTCGTCGGGGTGTTCACGTCGTTCACGCTGTCCCAGACGGGCATGGTGCGCCACTGGCTGGCGACCAGGGAGCGCGGCTGGCAGCGCGCCGCCGTCGTCAACGGCATCGGCGCCGCGACGACCGGCGTGGTCCTCGTGGTCGTCTCGATCACGAAGTTCGCGGGCGGCGCCTGGATCGTGATCGTCGCGATCCCAGCCGTCGTGATGGTGATGCAGCGGATCCATGACCACTACGAGCAGGTCAGCCTGGAGCTGCGGACCGGCGTGGCGGAGCCGGAGCGGCCGCGCGCGAACCACGTGGTCGTGCTCGACGACCGGGTCGACGGCGCGACCGCGGCCGCGCTGTCCTACGCGATCGCCGTCTCCCCCGCCAGCCTGCGTGGCGTGGCGGCGCCCGGGGCGGGGCCCGACGTGCCACAGCGCTGGCGGGAACTGGTGCCGGACGTCCCGCTCGAACTGCTCGACGGCACACGGGACGGCGGCAGCATCGACGCCTTCCGTCGTTTCCTCGACGGCGAGGAGGAGCGCCACGGCGCCGCGTTCACGACGGCCGTCGTCCCCGAGACGCGGTCCCGCTCCTGGCTCGACGTGCTGCGCCGCCACCGGCTCGCCCAGCAGGTGAAGGCGGCCCTCGTCGGCGAGGGTGATCTGGTCGTGACCAACGTGGTCGCAGGCGAATGCGGACCCGGCCCGTACCAGCTCGTCGAACCGGTCGAGCACCACGTCGTGGTGCTGGTGTCCGGGATCCACAAGGCGACCATGCGGGCGCTGGCCTACGCGCAGGGTCTCCAGGCGACGTCGCTGCGGGCGCTGTCGGTCAACCTGGACACCGAGCGCACGAGCCGGATGCTCACCGACTGGGACGACTGGGGCGTCGAGATCCCCCTCGAGCTGGTCGACAGCCCCTTCCGCTCCATCGGGGACACTGTGCGCGAGTACGTCCGAGAGTTCCGCCCGGACGGGCGGCACACCGTCGTGACGTGCGTCCTGCCGGAGTTCGTCCTGTCGCACTGGTGGCAACGACCGCTCCACAACCAGACGGCCCTGTTCATCAAGAGCGTCCTGCTGTTCGAACGCGGCGTGGTCACGACGAGCGTGCCCTACCCGATCGCCGGCAGCGGAGCGCCCTCCGAGGCGCCATGACGAGCCGGGGCCGCGTGGCCGGCCTCCATCGCTGGCCCGTCAAGTCGCTCGCCGGCGAGTCGCTGCACTCGGCGGACGTGGGGCCGGACGGCCTGGCCGGCGACCGCGTCCACGCCTTCCTGGACGTCGAGGGCGCGCGGGCCGGCAAGCTCCTCACGGCGCGGCAGGCGCCGGGACTGCTCGCCTGGACAGCCGGCTATCCCGACCACCCGGACGACGCCCTGCCCCACGACGCCGTCCCGCCCGCCGAGGTGCGGGCCCCCGGCGGCGGGCGATGGCGTTGGGGGGACGAAGGACTCGCGGCCGCCGTCGCCGAGGCGGCGGGACGACCGGTGACGCTCCGGCGCGACCCCTCCGGACAGCCCGACTGCCCCGGCCTGATCCTCGTCACCGTGGAGGCGAGTCGCCGTGCCGCCGAGGCGGAGCTGGGCGCCCCGCTCGACCTTCGGCGGTTCCGCTCGAACGTCCACCTCGAGCTCGACGCCCCCGCGTTCGCCGAGGAGCAGTGGACCGGAGCCGAGCTGCGTGTGGGCGACGGGCTGCATCTTTGTGTCAGCGCGCCGTGTCGGCGCTGCGCCATGCCGAGTTGGGACCCCGATGGCGCCGTCCGCTGGCCGGCCCTGCTGGAGTGGCTGGTCAGGGACCACGCCAACGTCTTCGGCGTCTACGTCCGGGTCGACAAGCCCGGCGTGGTGAAGGTCGGCGACCCTGTCGAGGTGGTTGCCGTCTCGCCGGCCCCGCCGGGGTGACCGCGGGACGCCGGCGTTCGGCGGCGGACAGCAGGCGGCGGACAGCAGAAGGGGTGCGGCGCCATCCGGCGGCCGCACCCCTGTCCGGACCGTGGGTCCTACGACGGCATCAGGACGCCGTCGATGAGGTGCACGACGCCGTTGGCCACCATGATGTCGGCGCAGACGACCATGGCCTGGCCGTTCACGTCGAGGCTGTCGCCGGATGCGCTGAGCGTGATGTCGCTGCCGTTGACCATCTCGAGGCTGTCCATGCCGGCGAGGTCCGTCGAGGTGAGCGCCTCGCCCTGGCGGACGTGGTAGGTCAACACGTCCGTGAGGCCGTCGGTGTCGGCGAGGAGCGCCTCGAGGTCGGACTGCGGGATCTCCGCGAACGCGTCGTTGACGGGGGCGAAGATCGTGAACGGGCCCTCGCTGTTCAGCGTGTCACCGAGGCCGGCGGCGCCGACGGCGGTCACGAGCGTGCTGAGCAGGGGGTTGGTGGAGGCGGCCGTGGCGGCGGGCTGCTGCGCCATCGCGTCGAGACCGCCCGCGGCGCTGCCCTCGGGCAGCTGGTCACACGCGGCCCCGGACGCCATCGCCTCGGTGCCGGTCATGTCTTCGGTGCCGGTCATGTCTTCGGTCGGCGACGTGGCCGTGTCCGGCGTGGCCTCCGCAGGGGCCGAGGTCGTCTCGGCCGGGGTCTGTGCGGTGTCTGCGCCCCCGCAGCCGGCGGCCACCAGCGCGAACGCGGCCAGGAGTGCGGCGAGTGGGAGACGGCGAATGCTTCTCATAGGGCTGTCCTTGTCGGTGACGGTTGGCTGAGCGAGCGCAGCTACGTGCGTCGTAGTAGCTCGCCGGAGATTCGGAGCTCCGTCTCCACCGGCTTGTCTGGCTTAGGCAAAAGTTAGTTTGCTTGAGGTCTCGGTGAGCTCGCCGGTCGCCGGGATGTGTCCCGAGGAACGAGAGAACGCCGGCCCCGCGGGGGCCGGCGTTCTTGCCACCGTCCTCTTCAGTCGTCGTTGCGGATCGTCCCCACGGCGACGGCGCGGGCGATGGTCGCGTTGGCGGCCCCCGACAGCCGGCCGTTCAGCCGCTCGTTGGGCTCGCGCTGTGTGTCGCCCTTGATCTGCACTCCGACGCCGTTGATGGTCTGGCCGGGCTCGAAGGCGATCATCGACGTCTGGGCGATGTAGTCACCCGGCGCCTTCGCCGTGCCGTTCTGGGTGCTGAACTGCACCGTGACCGGGTCGACCGTCGGGCCGGACAGCCGCACCTTGAAGCGCATGCCGCTGGTGCCCGAATCTCCCTCCACCTTGGTGACGTCAAGAATCCTTACCGACGGCGTGCCGAGCTGCCAGGTGAGCCGGACCGCGCCGGTCGACCCGGCGAACCCGCCCACGCCGATGCGGTACGTCGTGCCGCTGACGGCGCTGAAGGTGAGCAGGCTCTGCAGGCCCGGGCCCGAGTCGTCGTCGAACGCCCGCTGGGTCAGGGCCGCGACGTTGCTGCCCGTGTAGGCGCCGAGCAGGGTGTCGTAGTTGCTGCCGGCCGTGGAGAACGTGGCCGTGCCGCTGGCCGGCGCGGTCCACCGGTACCAGACGGAGACGTTGCCGAGCGACGGCTCTCCGGACTCGGCCGTCGCCCCCACGTTGGAGCCCTCCGTCAGGCCGGAGAACCCGGTCAGGCTCTTGGCGTCGACGAGGTCGTCGTTGCCGACCGCGACGGCGGCCAAGGCGGCGGGAGCGGGTCCGGAGGCACCCTTGGCCTCGGCCGCGCGGGCCTGCGCCGGGAGCAGGGTGATCAGCAGCAGCGCCGCCGCGAACAGCGCCGCGGCTGCCGATCGGCGTTGCGGGGGAAGGGTGCGGATGGATCCGGTCATTTGGGCTCTCTCCCGTCTGGATGGACGGCGACCATTCGGTCAGCCGTCCAGGAGAGCGGGCAGTGGGGGCACTGATACGGCGCCCGATGGAAATCGGCGTGCGAGGATTCGGGCGCGTCCGAGCCGGGAAGGATCGTCGCTGGACTGCTGCAGCGGCGTGCACCGCTCGGACCCGCGACGCGCCACTCGCAGCCGTGGCCTGGACCCGTCACCCGTTCCCGGACCACGCGGGCGGAAGTCCTTGCGGAACAAGACCGTACAAGACTGTCTCGTCGCCCCGGCAGCTCCAGACCCCAGCTCCAGGCGCGTGACTCTACCGCCGCCCCCGTGCGGTCACGAGGTGACAATCCAATGGCTCTCCATAGCCATGGCAGTGGTCCCAGCCTTCGGCACAGTCGTGCCGTCGCCCTTCAATCACGGCGCCAGCGCGCGGTCCTTGAAGGACCCCGATCCTGCGCCGCGGAGGGCTGCACCGCGGCCCTTTCGCGCTACAACCCCAGCCCGACCTGTTCCCTGCACGGCGGTTGGAAGGACGACCCCAACCGGCGTGACTTCGGATGAGCACCATGACGCTCACGCGTCGGCTGCGGGCGTACTGCGCTTCCTGCAGCCGCTGGGCAGTGCTCGAGGTGCCGTTTTCCGACGTGGACGGTGCCATGGCGCGCTGCCCTGGGTGTAACGGGCGGCCGTGGATCCTCGCCGCTGCCCCGGCCGCCGAGCGGTAGGACGCCGCCAGCTCCTGAAGGTCCGGTGCGACGCCGGCAGGTCAGACGCCCTCCGTGGCGTCCGATCAGTCGGCGCGACCCCGGCGCAGCTGACGCCACGCGTCGAGTGCCTCCGGCAGAGCCTGCGTCAGCTTCCGTTGGTCGGTCGGCCCGCGGTCCAGCGGGCCAGCCGTCCGACGGCGGCGACGACGTCGCCGTCGGGATCGTCTTCGATGAGCGGGACGCCGGCGCCGTCCGCCGCGACCACGGCGTCGCTCCAGGGGATTCCTCCGGCCAGTTCGAGGTCATGGCGGTCGCAGAACTGGGCGACCGCATCGGCGTCCGCTGTGGTGCGGAGCTTGTTCGCGACGACGGCGACGCGCGGGATCGGCAGTTCTGCGGCCAGGCGCGCGAGACGGCGGACGGCCTCGAGCGCACGGTAGTACGGCTCGGCGATCAGCAGGAGGACGTCGGCGTGGCGGGCGGTCCCCCGGCTGAGGTGCTCGGGCGACGCCTCCAGGTCGACGACCGTCTGCCAGTCAGGGCGGTCACCGAGGTCGCCGAGCAGTGCGCTCACCGTGGCGTGCGCCGCGCACAGGCAGCCCTCCTCGGCGTGGGCCGGCATGCCCATCGCCAGCACCCGCACACCGTCGGGGCCGTCCGTGGCGTAGCGGTCGAGGACCGTCTCGAGCGGCTCGGTCAGTCGGTGGCCGTCGAGCCTCCGGGAGACGAGCTCCGGCGGGAGGGACGCCACCGCGCGAGCGCGCTCGCGGTCGAGACCCAGCGCCAGCGCGAGGTTGGGGTTGCTGTCGGCGTCGACCGCAACGACCGGGTCGCCGCCGCGAGCGAGCAGGCGGGCCAGGGTCGCGGCCGTGGTCGTCTTGCCGGCGCCGCCCTTGCCGGCGAGTGCGACCCTCATGGCGCGATGCGCGACGCGGAGCGTTCCAGGACTTCGTAGCGGGCGAGGTAGCCCCCGAGGTGGCGGTGCACCTCGCGCAGGGAGCCCGCCCAGGCGTGGAGCCAGTCGAGCCCCTCGTCGGTCAGGTCGTACGTGCGGCGGGCCGGGCCGGACGCGGAGTGCTCCCACCACGACCGTACGAGTCCTTCGCGCTCCATGGCGCGGAGGGTCCGGTAGAGCCCACCCGGGTCCGCGCGCTCGAGCCCCAACTGGGCGATGTGCTCGAGGAGGTCGTAGCCGTGCGAGGCGCCTTCGGCGAGGAGCAGCAGCAGGCAGGGCCGCAGGTAGTTGCGGGGCAGCCCGCCGGGGGCGTAGAGGGGGCTCATCCGGTCGGCCGCTTGCGCTCCGCGGCGCACGCCTCCGCCTCCTCGATGGAGGCGTGGCACCAGCAGTCGGCGCTGCACTCGCCGTGCGACGGGCGCGTGAGCTCGGCGAAGGACAGCGCGAACTCGGCGGCCCCCTCCTGCAGACCCTGCGGCGACAACCGGTAGCCGCCGGCATCCCGCTCGAGGTAGCCCTCCTCGACGAGACGGTCGAGGTAGGTCACGCCAACGGCGGCATCGACGCCGAGGAAACGCTCGATCAGGGCGCCGTCGACGGTGTCGCCGAGCCCTTCGCCCCGCAGCCAGTAGCAGACCTGCAGGATCTCGCTCCGCCAGTAGAGCGCCCGCAGCGCCGGCGACTTCGGCGCGGAGGTGTCATCCATCGGCGCGCCCGTGGGGGATGATGCGGTCCACGACGCGCTCCAGCGGTGTCTGCCGTTTCCCGTCGCCGGCGGCCGCCAGCCGCTCCGCCAGCTCGGCGACGCCACCCAGCGCTCCGACGATGGTCGCGAGCTGGGCGTTGATCCGGGTGACCGCCGGCCCGATCGGCGCGCACTGCGTCTCGATGGCCCGGACCCCGAAGCTGACCTTGCCGAGGTTGACCGCGGTGCGGCGCAGGGACCCGGCGATCGCGATCAGATAGACGACGACGGCACCGAGGAAGACGACGATCTCCACGGCGGTCAAGACGATCAGCAGGCTGCGCACGTCAAGACCCCTGGCTGCGCAGGAAGGCGTCGTGGCGCAGCGCCTCGGCGGTGAGGAGGTCCAGCCGCTCCGACGTCTCGCCGAGCTGCCACGTCGTCGCCGTGTTCGCCGCGACCTGCTTGCCGGCCTTCCAGATCGCCAGCGACCCGCGCTCGATGCGGTGCACCTCGTTGAGGAACAGCTGCAGGAGCACGACCGCCACGATCGACACCACCAGCCCCAGCGCCAGGGCGATCCACCACAGCGTCGTGTCGCTCATCGCGTGCCCTTCTCGCCGGCGAGCGCCTCCCGGGCGGTCGTGGCGGCCGCCACGATCCGCGTCGCCGCCATGTTGGTCCCCGAGACGGCCCACAGCCCCCGGGTGTTGTCCCGCGCCTCGATGAGGGCGGCCAGGATGGCCTCGGCCTTCGCCGCCACCCCGCGGGCGCCCGCGATCATCAGCAGCAGCAGCACCACGACGACGAGCGCGACGACTCCGCCGACGATGAAGCCGATCACCCAACCGCTCATGGCTGTCCTTCTCACCGATCTCGGCAGAACTGTAGCCCAACGCCGCCGCTATGTGTACCTTGCAGGTAGTGGTGTGCTCCAACCCAGGAGGCGGCATGGCCCGGATGCTCACGGAAGCGACCCCCGCCCAGCAGCTGCTCGAGCTGCTCGGACCGGTCGACCGCTTCCACGACCGCAGCGAGCTCGGCGACTTCGGGATGCCCGCGCGGGCGTACATGGAGGATCTCGCCGAGCCGATGGCCAAGGCGAGCGCCTTCAGCCGGATCGGTCCGCTGGAGAAGATCCACGCCTTCTGGTTCGCCGGCATGAGCTGCGACGGGTGCACCGTCTCCGTCACCGGGGCGACGAACCCGTCGGTCGAGAGCCTGCTGCTCGGGGCCCATCCGGGGCTGCCGAGGTTGATCCTCCACCACCCCGTCGTCAACGTCGAGTCCGGGCCCCACTTCATGCGCGCGGCCGAGATGGCGCTTTCGGGCGAGCTCGACGGGCCCTACGTCGTCATCCTCGAGGGCTCGATCGCCGACGAGACCCGGGCGATCGCGACGGGCGGGTACTGGTCGGCGCAGGGCGAGGAGCCGTGGGGACCGGACGGTGAGCTGCGACCGGTCACCGCGGCGGAGTGGATCGCGCGCCTCGCGGCCAACGCCGCGGCGTCGATCGCCATCGGCACCTGCGCGACGTGGGGCGGCATCCCCGCCTCCGAGGGCAACCCGACCGGCGCGATGAGCATGATGGACTTCTTGGGAAAGGACTACCGCAGCGCCTTCGGCGTGCCCGTGGTCAACATCCCCGGCTGCGCGCCGATCGGCGACAACTTCACCGAGACCGTCGCCGCGGTCCTGTACTTCCTCCAGGGCTTCGGCCCGCTGCCCGAGTTCGACGAGCTCGGGCGGCCGGCGTGGCTCTTCGGGGAGACCGTGCACCGCCACTGCGTGCGCGGCGCCTACTACGAGGAGGGCACCTACGCCGAGGACTTCGGCGACAAGGAATGCCTCGTCGAGATCGGCTGCTGGGGACCGGTCGTGAACTGCAACATCACCTCGCGCGGCGCCATCAGCGGCATCGGCGGCTGCATGAACGCCGGCGGCGCCTGCATCGGCTGCACGATGCCGGGCTTCCCCGACAAGTTCACCCCCTTCTACAAGCGCCCCCCCGGGTCGCTCGCGTCGACCGCCGCCTCCCGCCTGCTCGGCAGCATCATCCGGCCGCTGCGCCGCTACTCCAACGACCACCTGAACCGCGAGGTCCGCTGGGACCTGCACGGTGACACCCCGACCGGCTGGGCGCGCCGCAAGTCCGAGCCCAACGCGCTCCAGGAGGTCGGCCATCGCTTCTACGACAAGATGCGCCGTTCGAGCGACACGTCGAAGGCCGACGTGCAGCCGTGGGGCAAGCGCGCCGAATGGACCGAGGAGCGCGATCCCGACAGGGAACGCGACCTGTCGGTGCGCCCCGGCGTCGACCGCGCGCGGAAGGGCTGACCGCCGATGTGCTTCAAGAACCTGCCCGTCGAGTTCGACGCCGCCGGCAAGGCGCGCCTGCGGGACGGCATCCCCGACCCGTACTCGGTCGCGGTCAGCAAGCCGCACGTCGGGGTGACCGACGCCGACCGGGAAGCGCAGATCCAGCGACTGATGGCGGCGAACGGGCACGTCAAGGACATCAACATGGACCCGGTCACCCGGGTCGCCGGCGCGCTCGCCGTCCACGTCGTCGCCGATCTGGCCGAGGGCCGCTACCTCGACGCGCACTCCCAGGCCACGCTGTTCCGCGGCTACGAGGTCATCCTCATGGGCCGGGACCCGCGCGACGCGATCTTCGTGTCGTCGCGCGCCTGCGGGGTGTGCGGTGGCGTGCACGCCCACGCGTCGGCGTACGCGATCGAGATGGCCATGGGCCTGCGCCCGCCGCCGTTCGGCACCGTCGTCCGCAACCTCCAGGAGGCGGCGGAGATGGGCTACGACAACCCGCTCCACCTCTACCTCCTGGCCAGCCCCGACTACTCCGAGTCGATCGTCAAGCAGGCCAACCCCGAGCTGTGGCCGAAGGCCGAGAAGTGGAAATGCAAGGGCGAGCGCCACCACGGGTTCAAGACCATGGCCGACCTCATGACGGCGCTGAACCCGCTCACCGGCTCCCTCTACCGGGAGGGGCTGGAGTTCACGCGCCTGTCCCGCGAGATGTTCGTCATCCTCGCCGGCAAGTACCCCCACCCGCAGACGGTCGTGCCAGGCGGCGTCTCCTCGACCGTGACCCTGCAGACGCTGAACGAGTACCACTCGCGGCTCGGGAAGATCTTCGACTACGCCCAGCGGATGATGGCGGTGTGGGACGACATTCCCGAGTTCTTCTACGACTGCGACGACCGCTACCGCCAGGTCGGCGCGCGCCCGACCAACCACGTCGACCCCGGCTTCTGGGACGACCACGACGCCTACGACGCGACCTACGAGAACTGCGACGAATGGGGCGAGCGCCGCTGGTCCACACCAGGCGTCGTCATCGACGGCGAGCTCGTGACCACCCGGCTGACCGACATCAACATCGGCTGGGAGGAGTTCGTCGAGCACTCCTACTACGAGGAATCCCACACCTCACGCTTTGCCACCGACCCGCTGGGCAACCCGATCTCGCCGTACCACCCGTGGAACAAGCGGACCCTGCCCAAGCCCGGCGCCAAGGACTGGAAGGACAAGTACACCTGGGCCTGCGCCCCGCGCTGGGACCGCCAGGTGGTCGAGGCCGGCGCCTACTCCCGGATGCTGATGACCTCGCTGGCCCAGAAGCACCCGGTCAACGACTACATCCAGGCCACCGGTCACAGCATGCGGCT
>JACCXR010000149.1 GCA_013696915.1 Euzebyaceae bacterium | reverse complement strand
CGGTAGGTCATGGCGTCGTAGCGGTCGGGGGCGGGGACGTAGGTCATCGGCGGGCCGTTTCTCCGGGAGCGGGGTGGCCGATCCTGCCACCACCGCGGCGGCCACCGCACCCACCGCGCACATTCGGAGCCGACACCCGCGAGCCCGCCGCGACCACCCGGCCGCGACGTTGACATCGGCAACGCCGATTCGCTCCAAGCCCACAGTTGGTGCGACCTGGGAGCGGCCACGCTTCCGTAGCCGGGGGCCGAGCGGTGCCCTTCGGGCGCCCGGGGATAGGGCCCCGGGAAACGTCGCACCAGATCCGGGGGTGGGAGCAGCCGTTCTGGGGGCTTGTCTCATGGTCTGGAGGCCATCGGCGATTCGATTCTGAAGACGAAGACTGGGCGTCCTGGATGGTGATGACGGCTGCGCGATCGCTGTCGGGCGTCGTAGTGATAGACGACGATTATCCAGCGCCACGCCGACAGCCGTGAACGTGACGTCATACCCGTGCTCGGAAGCAGGTGCCTGCGTCTACCCACCGGGGTGAGCGCTGACCGCGGCTGCTCGGTAACGTGGCCTCGACGAGGAGGAGCACATGAGAATCGCCGCCGCGCAAGCCCGTCCGGTGTGGCTCGACCCGGACGCGACGACGAAGAAGGTTTTCGACCTGCTCGCCGCTGCGGGGCAGCAGCGCGTGGATCTCCTGGCGTTTCCCGAGACGTTTCTGTCCGGCTATCCCTTCTGGGTCGAGCGGACCGGCGGCGCGCGGTTCAACGACGCCCGGCAGAAGGCTGCCTACGCCGCCTACCTCGACGCCGCGGTTGAGCTGCGGGGGCCCCAGGTGCAGACCATCACGGAGGCTGTCGGCGACGCCGGGGTTTTCACCTACCTCGGCATGACCGAGCGGGGAGCCGGACCGGCCCGCGGCACGGTCTACTGCACGCTGCTTGCAATCGACCCTGCCCGGGGCGTCGTCGGCCGTCACCGAAAGCTCGTACCGACGTATGAGGAGCGGCTCGTCTGGGGTCATGGTGACGGTCATGGTCTGCGCGTGCACGACGTCCGTGGCGCCCGAGTGAGCGGGTTGAACTGCTGGGAGAACTGGATGCCGCAAGCGCGGCACGCGCTGTATGCCGGCGGCACAGACGTCCACGTCAGCGTGTGGCCGGGCGCGCGGCGGCTGACGCAGGACATCACCCGCTTCATCGCCCTGGAGGGCAGGGTCTTCTCGCTGGCGGCCAGCGGCCTGCTGTCATTGGACGACGTGCCGGCAGATTTCCCGCTGCGCGACGAACTCGAGGCGCAGGACCAGGGCGGGACGTATCACACGGGCGGTTCGGCGATCGCGGCACCCGACGGCACATGGGTCGTGGCCCCCGTCGAGGGCGACGAGCGCCTGGTCGTCGCGGACGTCGATCTGGACGCGGTGCGACGGGAGCGTCACAACTTCGACCCGGTGGGCCACTACAGCCGGCCAGACGTGTTCGACGTGCGGATCGACCGCAGGCGGCGCGACGCGGCGGTGTTCATCGACGAGTGACGGGCGACGTGCGGCGGCGGCCAGGACGATCAGGCGACTGACGTCGTCTGCAGGGGTGGGAGGTGGCCACCGCGGCGCCGGACGAGAGGTTACCCCGTCTGACCGGCGGCTTCCTCCAGTGCCTTGCGCACGACGAGGTAGTCGGACTCCGGCCACGCGCGGATGTTGCCCTGGAAGGCGAGCTTCCAGTGCTCGGCGGGCCACTTGCGGGGGAACTCAAGCTGGTCGCGGAGCTCGTCCGCCGGCACCCAGCGTTCACGCTCGTCGATCACGACGTCTGGCGCGATCGTCACGCGCCACGGGTAGTCCTCGTCGGGCTTCTGCGACGTCCAGATCCGCTCGTGGTCCTCGTACGCCTCACCGGCGACCTCGGCGACCGCGCCGAAGGCGACGGCCTGGCTCACGTAGTAGACGAGCTTGTCGCCTGGCCGCAGCTCGCGCGCGGTCTTGCCGCGCCGGGCCTTCACGCCCTGCACCGTCCAGCCGAGCTCCGCCGTCTTGGCGAAGTTGCACGGCGACGTCGTCAGGCACCAGACCGTCACGGGGACCCTGACGTCGGCTGGTGGACGGCGCAGAGCACGCCGTCGCCGATCTCGAGCAGCAGCCCCTGCAGCTCTGGGTCGTCGTGGACGCTCGCGTTGAAGCGGCGGATCGCCTCGGTGTCCTCGTCGACGGCCTCGCTGTCGACGACCTTCCCGTGCCACAGCACGTTGTCCGCCACCAGCAGGCCGCCAGCCTTGAGCAGGCGCTTGGCGTGGGCGAGGTACTCGGGGTACTCGGCCTTGACGGCGTCGAGGAAGACGATGTCGTAGGTCTGGTCGGCGAGTTTCGGCAGCACTGACAGCGCCGGCCCCAGAATCGACCGGACCCGCCCGGTCAGCCCCGCTTCGGCGTAGGCCTGCTGGGCGAGCGACTGGTGCGCCGGGGCGATGTCGATGGTGGTGAGCGACCCCCGCGGGTCCATCCCACCGAGCAGCCACAGCCCGCTGTACCCCCCGCCGGAGCCCACCTCGACGACGTGGCGCGCCCGGGTGACCCGTGCGAGGAAGCGCAGGAGCGCGCCCGTCTCCGGCGGGACCGCCGGGATGTCGGCTTCCTCGCTGCGAGCGCGCGCCGCTCGCAGCGGTTCGTCCTCGGGCTCCAGGAAGCCTTGCGCGTACGCCGCCAGTCGGTCGTCGTTGTCCACCTGGGCCGTCCTTGTCCTCGTCCGCGGCGCCCGTGGCCGGGAGGACGGAACTCTACCGGGGAACCCGGGGGACCCGGGCGGTCGTTGCCCCAAAGGACGACAACGGCACCGAAGCGAAAGGCGAGGCGGGTGACGACTACACTCGGGGACACGCGGCCCAGGCCTTCGGCCGCGCCACCGACAGGAGGCCCCGTGACTCGCCCCCCGGGTCGCGACGGCGAGAGCCCTCCCGACCCGCGGCCCACCTGGGACGAAGTCGCGCGCGTCTACGGGCGGAAGATCTACAACGTCGCCTACCGCCTCACCGGCAACCCCGACGACGCCGCCGACCTGACGCAGGACGTGTTCGTCCGGGTCTACCGCAACCTCGACCGCTACCAGCCGGGGACGTTCGACGGCTGGCTGTACCGGATCACCAAGAACCTGTTCCTCGATCAGGTGCGCCGCAACCGCCGGGTGCGCGTCGAGCCGCTGAGGACCGAGGAGTGGGGGGAGCCGGCGTCCACCGAGCCTGGTCCGGCCGACATCGTCGAGCGCCGCACCCTCGAGGCCGCGATCGAGACCGGTCTCCGGGAGCTGCCCGACGACTTCCGGCTCGCGGTCGTGCTCTGCGACGTCCAGGGCCTGACCTACGAGGAGATCGCGGCAGCGACCGGTTGGCCGCTGGGCACCGTGCGGTCGCGCATCCACCGCGGGCGGCGGCAGCTGCGCGACCACCTGGAGCGCCGCTCCGCCGGGTCGGGCGAGGTCGCCGACGCGAGGTCATTCACCGATGAGTGAGCGCTGCGGGAAGTTCGCGCCACTGCTCTCGGCCTGGGCCGACGACGAGCTGACCGGCAAGGAGCGCGGCAACGTCGCCGCGCACCTGCGAGCGTGCCGGATCTGCCGCGAAGAGGTGGAGGGGCTCGCGCGGCTCAGGGTCCTGCTGCGCAGCCTGCCCGTCCGGCGCGTCCCCGCCGGCCTGCTGACGGCACCGGGCAGTGCCGCCGGGGAGCCGGCTCCAGGCGACCGGCGCGCTGCGGGCGAGCGGCACGGGCGCCGGGTCGCCGGGCGTGCCGCGGCGACGTTCGCGGTGCTCGCCGGCCTGGTGGGAGGCGCCGCATTCAGCTTGGGCGGGCCGCCCGACGGGCCCGCGCCCGCCGTGCCGGTGCCCATGGACCTCTACGCGGTCGATCATCTCGTCCGCACCGCCGGTGGGCCCGTGTCGACTCCGGTCCTCGTCGGCGCACCGGGTGGCCCGGCCGGCGAGCGGTGAGGACTGCGCCGCGCCGGCGCCCCGCGAGGCGCGCGCTCGTCGTGTTGCTGGCCCTCGCGCTCCTCTCCGTCGGCGGGGCGGCGCTGGCTGTCGAGGAAGCCGCCGGATGGCGTGACCTCCTCGTCCGCGCCGACCGGGTGGGCCGCTCCCTGCCGTTCACGGGAGAGGCCCTGTGGATCAGCTGGGTCGACGGCGAGTCGCACGTGACGGTCTCGTCGGTGCGCAGCGGGTCCGGTGCGTTCAGCGTGCAGCCCGCCGACCGCTTCCGCCAGCCCATCGCCGGCGAGGGATCCGAGGTTGAGACCCGCGAGGGAGCCGATGGCAGGTCCCAGGGTGGCGGGTCCCAAGGTGGCGGCTCCCAGGGTGGCGGCTCCCAGGGTGGCGGCTCCCAGGACTGGCTGATGCCGGTGCCCGCTGTGGACGCTGAGGGGTTCGCCGAGACGCTCGACGACCTTGCGGGGAAGTACCGCATCGAGATCGGCGGGAGCGAGCCGATCATGGACCGGGCCGCCACGGCGTTGGAGATCCACCGGCGCGGCGACGGGTCGCTGCGGGAGCGGCTGTGGGTGGACGACGAGAGCGGCCTGCTCGTGCGCCGCGAGACCTACGACGGCGGCACCCACCCGATCCGGCTCGCCGCCTACCTGTCGCTCGATCTGAACCCCCGCAACACCCGGGAGGACCGCGAGCCCGCCGCCGACCGCGCCGGCCGCTCCGACGACCCTGCCGCGCCGCCGCCGGCGCCCGACGAAACGGTGGGGCCGCGGGGCCTCGACGCGCTGCGCGAGGCCGGATGGACGGTGCCCGACGCCCTTCCCGGCGGCTACGAGCCCTCGGGCGTCTACGTGCTCAAGGCCGGGGAGAGCCAGCCGCTCCAGGTGGTGTACGGCGACGGGCTGTACACGGTCTCGGTCTTCCAGCAGCCCGGCAGCCCCGACTGGGAGTCGCTCCCGGCCGGGGCCGAACCGGTCGAGGGGCTGGGCTGGAAGGCGTACGAGTGGCCCGGCGCGGTGCCGTCGCGGCTGCTGTGGGAGGCGTCGGGCACCACGTTCTCGCTGGTCGGGGACGCGCCGCCCGACGAGTTCCTCGCGATCGCGCAGGCGCTGCCCCGGCCCGAGGCGCCGCCGCTCGGCTCGCGGCTCGCCCGCGGCCTGCGCAGGCTCTGGTCCTGGGTGTCACCCTGGAGCTGAGCCCGGCCGCCCTGCGGCCATCGACAGGGGAGCGACGGTGAGCGACGACAGCGCCTGGCGGCCGCCCGCGGACGGCCCGGCCGCCGGGTGGTCACGGCCTTCCGGCCCGGGCCCGGGCGACCCGACGCTGCGGCTGCCGGCACCACCGCCGCCCGTGTACCCCCGCATCCCCGGCACCGCCTCGGCCCGCCCAGCGGCGCAGCCACCCGACCGCACGCCGAGGATCCTGCTTCTCGCCCTGCTCGCGGGCCTGATCGGGGCCCTGCTCGGCAGCGGCACGGCGTTCGTCGCCATCGATCGGGCGACGCCGGCCGCGGCCGACCGTCCCGCCGAGCCCGCGCGTCGGCTCGCGGCACCCCCGATCGACGCCGGCGAATCGCCGGCGCCGCCGGAGGCGTCCCCATCCGCCGCGCCGACGCCGTCCCCGGTGCAGCCCGGGGGTGAGCTCGACCGGGTGGCGACCGTCGCCGCCGCCGTCCTGCCCGCCGTCGTGCAGGTCAACATCGACGGGACGGAGGACTTCGCGGCCGCGTCGGGCAACGGCTCCGGCGTCATCTACCGCGCCGACGGCTACATCGTCACGAACAACCACGTCGTCTCCGGCGCCGGGGACCTCGAGGTCGTCTTCGCCGACCGCAGCGCCGAGCCGGCGCAGGTCGTCGGGACCGACCCGGACAACGACCTCGCCGTCATCAAGGTCGATGTCAGCGACCTCCCGGCCATCGAGATCGGCGACTCCTCGCGGCTGGTCGTGGGGCAACTCGCGGTCGCGGTCGGCAGTCCGTTCGGCCTCGAGGGCTCCGTCACCGCCGGGGTCATCAGCGCGCTCGACCGGCCGATCGACATCCGGGCGCCCGACGGACGGCCGGTCCGGCTGCCGAACGTCATCCAGACCGACGCGCCGATCAACCCCGGCAACTCGGGCGGCGCCCTCGTCGGCGGCGACGGGCGCCTGATCGGCATCAACTCCGCCATCCTCACGGCCGGGCAGCCCGCGAACGCCGGCGTCGGCTTCGCGATCCCGGCGAGCACCGTCGTCGACATCGCCGACGAACTGATCGACAACGGCTTCGTCCGCCACCCGTTCCTGGGGGTACGGGGGAACACGCTGAACCGCGAGACCGCCGATCGGCTGGGCGTCGAGAAGGGCGTGTTCATCGAGGTCGTCCAGGAGGGGACGCCGGCGGCCGAGGCCGGGCTGCGGGCCGGCGACGTCGTCGTGGCGGTCGACGGCACCCCGGTGGAGTCCATGGACGACCTGTTCCTCGCGGTCCGTGACAGCGAGGTCGGCGCGGCGGTTACGATCGACTACGTCCGCAACGGTGAGGAGCGCACGACTGAGGCCGTCCTCGCCGAGGCCCAGCAGAACTGACAGGGCGCACGCTCATGGGAAACCTCGGGTTCTGGGAGATCGTCGCCCTCGCGGTGCTCGCCCTGATGATCTTCGGCCCCGAGCGGCTTCCCGAGATGGCCCGCAATGTCGGCAAGGCGGTGTCGACCTTCCGGCGGGAGGCGACCAGCACGCTCGACGAGCTGAAGCGACAGGCCGACCTCGAGGACATCCGCGGCGTCGCCGACGAGTTCCGGACGACCGCGGCCGAGCTGAAGAAGACGTCCGCACTCACCGGCCCCATGGCCTCCCCGGCCCGGCCGCGCAGCACCCGCCCGCCGACGGTCTCGGCCGAGACCAGCGCACCG
>JACCXR010000135.1 GCA_013696915.1 Euzebyaceae bacterium | reverse complement strand
ACGCCGCGGGCGAGCGCCTCGACGTCCAGCGGCTGCGCGTACTCCCGGTCGATCCGGTCGCGAACGCGGCGCAGCCGCGCGAGGTCGCGCAGGTGCTGCGCCGCGGCGGGTCTGCTGGTCACCTGCGCGATCGTGCCACGTCGCACCGGAGTTGCCTAGCGCCGCTGGCGTCCCACCCCACTCCGCGTCCGCTCTGCCCCGGTCTGCTCCACGTTCAAGGACATCGAGCTCGTCGAGGAGGCGTTCGTGACGGGCGCGATCTCCTTCGCGATCGGGGTCTTCGCCTTCGCCAGGGGCGTTGCCGACAGCAGGATCCTCAGCGGGCGGACGACCCCCACCGTCGTCACAGCCCTGACGGCGTTGGCGACGGCACGGGCGGTCCCTCTCGGCATCGTGCAGTTCCACCTCCAGGCACTGGCCGGTCCGGTGGCCCTGTAGCCGCTCGCCCACGCGATGTGGCGCCGGCCGGCGGCCGCCGTCCCTCAACGATCTGGCGATCCAACTGTGCGCGTGCCTCGCTCAGCAGCGTGACCGCTTGCCAGATCAACTGCGAGACGCCGGCGCGGGGTGAGCGCGCACATCGACGCCGACGGCGGCGACCTCGACGGCGATCTGGTCGCCTCGCCGCTGTGCAGCGGCGAACTCCTCGGGAGTCCACACGACAGCCTCGACGCGTCCCGGCAGGGGAGCGAGCGTGCGGAGTCGGTCGATCGGGTGGTCGGGCAGGCCCGTGGCGACGACGAGCACATCGATGTCGCTGCCGGCGTGGTGATCCCCTCGCGCCGCCGAGCCGAAGACCCACGCCTGCGTAATCCTTGCACCGCCCCCGCGTGAAGCGGCGACCCAGTGGCGGGCCACGTCGATGAGCGATGCTCGCTCGCGGCGCCGGGCTGCGATCGCGGCCTCGGGGGTCATTGCTCTGCGGCCTCTGTGCCGGCAGCCTGGTTGAGGCGACTCCAGACCCTTTCTGCGTGGACCAGCGCATCGTCGGCTGCCATGATCGCTGCCTGTGCGTGGGTGGCGCTGTAGTGCTCCGCTGGGGTTCCTGAGGGCAGCGCGTCGGGATAGCGGGAAGGCATGTAGGACTGCGCCAGCAGCTGCAGGCCCTCGATGGTCTGCTGGTCGGGGTCAAGCCCTGTTGCTGCGCTGACACGCTCGGACAGGTCGATGAGCCCATGACCCCGCCCGGCCTTGCCGAGGCCGTGGAGGATGGCCTTGAGGGCGCATTGCGCCGCCTGCTCCGCGTGGAAGACCGCTGAGGCGTGGACGTCCTCACGCGACAGCAGCCGGGCCACCCGTAACTGCTCCTCGGCGGTTGCACGCCAACGTGCGTGCTCAGCCTTATCAAGCACCTCTACAGGCTACGACAAGGCAGTGCGGCCGGACGTTCGGGGCAGCGGCCTTTCGGTCCGTGGCGCCCCTTGTTGCGGCGGATCGGTCCGTGGGTCTGGGCGATGGTCAGGACCCGGTCGGGGGTCTCGGCCTGCTCGAGCAGTATCACCGAGGCAGTGAGGATCGCCCATGGTCGACGCAATCGAACTCCTCGACGCGGTCCAACTGGTAGGACTTGGGCCCACGGGGAGTCCGCGGACCCCAGATCGCGTCGACGTTCGCGAGGCACCGCTGCGACTGCGCGCCGACCAGGCGCTTGGCATGGGTGCCAGTGTTCGATACGGTCGAGGACGCCGACCTGACCACCACAGCTGACGGCCGTGGCGACGGTACGGTGTGCAAATGGGTCACCGGACGCCGCAGGACGCCTTGCAGGTGCTGCACGACGCCGCCGAGGGGGAGGTCCTGACCCCCATCTGTGAGGCTCACCGAGTGGGGTTGCTGGTCGCCTTCGGCAGCGCCGCCCGCGACGAGCCCGCACCGGTCGACCTGGATCTGGCGTATGCCCGCCGCGACGCGGCACGTGTCGACGTCCTCGGGTTGCTGGCCGCCCTGGTCGACCTGACGAGGATGGACCGGATCGACCTGCTGGATATCGACCGTGCGGGCACCGTCGCTGCCGCGAGGGCGCTGGGGAAGTGCATCCCGCTCTACGAGTCCACCCCCGGCCGCTTCGCCACCGAGCAACTGCGGGCGGTCATGCGCTTCGCCGACACGCAATGGCTGCGTCGAGCACAGCTGCGGGCGCTGGCGGGTCGATGACCCCTCGACGACTTGATCCGGCGACCATCCAGCGGCGGCTGGTGGAGATGCGTCGCACCACCGGTCACCTGACCGAGCTGGTACCGGTCACCGCAGCCGAGCTGGAGGCGGATTGGCGCCGCCGGGCCCTCGTCGAGCACCTCTTCGAACGGCTGGTCGAGCTGTCCGTGGCCATCAACAGCCATGTCGCGGCGGCGAGGGGCGGGGTTCCTCCAGACGAGTACCGGGCCAGCTTCAAAGCCGCGGCTGATGCCGGCGCCCTGCAGCCGGACCTGGCGGATCTACTGGGACCCGCGGCTGGACTGCGCAACGTGATCACGCACGACTACCTCGACACCGACCTCGCGCTGCTCGCCGCCGGCGTCAACGC
>JACCXR010000054.1 GCA_013696915.1 Euzebyaceae bacterium | reverse complement strand
CGCCCCTCCTCGACGTGCTCGCCCCACTTGCCTGTCCGAGCGCGTCGATCAGTGGCTGGTGAACCCGGGTGTTGTTCGCGGTATGCCTCCAGGGCAGCAACCGTGACGTACACCGCTCCATCTGAGGCGGGTGCCCCTGGCAGCGCCCCCGAGAAGATCAGGCCGTACACGTCAGGGCCGGGGATCCCGAGCCATCGCGCAGCCTGCGGCACGGTCAGCTGCTGCGGCGTCGACCATCGCTTCCACGCTACCCCTCCGGGTCATCCTGGTTCAGCAGCTCGCCGAGGTCCGGCCAGAGCTTCGTCGTCGACAGCCGCTGTGCCCGACGGGCACGTGCCTCGTCGGACGACCGAGCTGCGCTCAGCTCGACCGGGAGGTCCACCGCGAAGAGAACCTCACGGACCTCGTCCACGTCGAGGCCCACCTCGTGCGGCAGCTGCGCCAGCGGTTCGGGCATCTGCGGATCGTGACAGCCGTCCGGTGCCGGATCACCATCACTGTCCACAGGCACCGCGCCGTCAGCGGTCGAGGCCATGCGCGGGAGGGTGGCCCCTCTGCCCAGACAGCCTCGACACTCGGCGGGCCTGCCGTCCCGGCTCGCACCACCCCGGGATCCTCACCGGTGCGCGGCCGCTATCCTATAGGATAGCGGCATGGAGCAGGGACTCACGGCCGGCGAGGTGCTCGTGCGCGCGCGCCGCGCGGCCGGGTTGACCCAGCGCGAGCTGGCCCGCCGCGCGGGCACCTCCGGTGCGACCGTCGCCGCCTACGAACGCGGACGCAAGGAGCCGCGCCTGAGCACGTTGCAGCGGTTGGTCGACGCGGCAGGTGGCCGGTTCGCGCTCTCCGTCGCTGGCGACGAGCCGCAGCCCGCGGAGCTCACCAGCGGGGATCGTTGGAGCCTGGCGCTGCACCGTGCGGTGCTGCGCCGGCTCGTAGACGAGCCCGACGCGGTCCGTGCGCGCGCGCTGCGGAACGTCGCCACCATGCGGCGCAGCGGTGATGGGTCAGCGCGGGTCTACCTCGACGCCTGGGATCGGCTGCTGCGGGGACCGCTGGAGCCGTTGGTCGCGGCCCTCACCGCGCTCGATCACGAGGCGCGCGATCTGCGCCAGGTCACACCCTTCGCCGGCGTCGTCCCGCCCCGTGAGCGCTGGGACCTCCTGCGAGCCCACCGGGAGGAGTCGGGCCGATGCGTCGCGACCAGCTCGAGCACCTGATCCGGGCCTCGGGAGCGATCCTCGGCGAGGACGCGGTCATCGTGATCGGCAGCCAGGCCATCCTGGCGAGCAGGATCGACGGGCTCCCCGAGATCGTCACCCGTTCCATCGAAGCCGACATCCTGCCGCTGGACGACCCGGGCGAGACCAAGGCCACGCTGGTCGAGGGCAGCATCGGCGAGGGCTCACTGTTCCAGGAGTCGTTCGGGGTCTACGCCCAGGGCGTCGGGCAGGGCACGGCCCGGCTGCCGGACGGCTGGCGGGAGCGGCTGGTGCCGCTGGTGACCGACAACACCCGCGGGGTCACCGGCCTGTGCCTGGAACCCCACGATCTCTGCGTGGCCAAGTTGCTGGCTGGGCGACCCAAGGACATCGCGTACGTCCGCGCGCTGCTCGAAGCCGGCATCGTGCACGGCGGGCTTGTCCAGGCGCGCCTGCGGGACACCGCCGCCACCCCCGAGGAGCGCCAACGCGCCACCGCACGCGGCGGTCTGCGGGACCGCTGAGGGCCCGTCAGGGACTCCGCGCGCTATCGAGGCGGGCGCCCTGCTGGCGAGATAGCGACGTCGCGCAGGACGCGCTGCTCGACGCCGGCTGCGACGACTCCTCGGCCAGCCGAGCGGCGGCCCGACCTCGACGGACCTCTTTGCCGTGGATATCGTTTTTCAACGGTCGGAAGAGCACGTGAGGAACTGGTACAGACGTCAAGGGATGTCCTTGGGCGCGATCTTGACGTTGGAACAGCAGTGGGAACTGGCCCGGATCTGGTACGCGGACCGCATGTCGCCTGACTGGC
>JACCXR010000344.1 GCA_013696915.1 Euzebyaceae bacterium | reverse complement strand
CGGCCGGTCCGCGGGTGGCGGCGGCCGGTCCGGGAGCTGAGGTCATGGCGGACGCTCACCCCACGGTGAGCTTTGCCTCCGCGGTCCGCGACGAGCTGGCGGCGGTCCCGCACGGCCCGGCGGCGCAGCGGGTCGCCGAGACCTCGGCGATGGTCCGGCTCGGCGGAGGCCTGCACCTGTCCCGCGGGCCGGACGGGCGCACGGGCACCGGATCGACGATCTCCACCACCTCCGGTGCGGCCGCGCGCCGGCTGCACGCGTCGCTGGGCGCGCTGTTCGGGGTGCGCCCGGTCATCGAGGTCCACCGCCCCGGCGGACTGCGAGCCGCGGCGTCGTACCGGCTGCTCCTCCCCGCCCCCTCGACGGCATCGCTCGCGGCCCTCGGCATCCTCGACCCGGACGGCCGCCCGGTCGAGGGCATCCCGGCGATGTTCTCGCGCTCCGGCGGGACGGCCGCCGCCTACGTCCGCGGCGCCCTGATGGTGGCGGGCAGCATCTCGGACCCGCGGCGGCCCGCCCACCTGGAGGTGCGGGTCCCGGGCCCGGCGACCGCCGCCGACCTCGTCGGCCTGCTCGCAAGGTGCGGCGCCCGCGGCGCGGCGGCCACGGGTCGGGGGGACGCCTGGCGCGTCGTGCTCAAGTCCGGGGCGCAGATCGGCGCGGTGCTCGCGGCTGCCGGCGCGCACACGGCGTTCCTGCGGTGGGACGACGGCCGCCTGCGGCGGGAACTGCGGGGCCGGGCCAACCGCGCCGTGAACGCCGACGGGGCCAACCTGGCAAGCGCGGTCTCGGCCTCCGGCCGCCAGGTCGCCGGCATCGAGCGGGCACTGGCCTCGCCGTCCTGGGTCGACGTCCCCGACGATCTGCGCTCGGTCGCCCTGGCCAGGCTCGCGAACCCGGAGGCCAGCCTCGCGGAGCTGGGGGCGCTCCTCGACCCGCCCGTGGGCAAGGCGACCGTCCACCGCCGTCTCGCGCGGCTGGCGCGGCTGGCCCGTGAATCGCCGGAGCCTGTCGGAGGCGATTCTCATGACCTCGCTGGTGGCGGTCGCACAGCGACCGCCCATGGACCGCCGGCGGGCGTGGTCCGGGCGGGACCGCCGGACTGACCCCCGGGCGGGGTTCGGTAGAGTGCCACTCCGACGACCGGCGACGGCAACGGGAGTGGACCAGCATGAGCATCCGCGTGGGCATCAACGGGTTCGGGCGCATCGGCCGCAACTTCCTGCGGGCCGTGAAGTCCGAAGGCGCCGACATCACCATCGTGGGCGTGAACGACCTCACCGACAACACGACGCTCGCGCACCTCCTGCGCTACGACAGCGTCCACGGCCGCTTCAAGGGCACGGTCGAGCTGAACGACCGCGGCCTGGTCGTCGACGGCGACGAGATCGCCGTCACGTCCGAGCGCAACCCGGCCGACCTGCCGTGGAAGGACCTCGGCGCCGACATCGTCATCGAGTCGACGGGTCTGTTCACCAAGCGCGAGAAGGCCGCCGCCCACCTCGAGGCGGGCGCGAAGAAGGTCATCATCTCCGCCCCGGCGAAGGGTGAGGACGTCACCATCGTCATGGGCGTCAACCACGAGGCCTATGACGCGGACAGCCACGACGTCATCTCGAACGCCAGCTGCACCACGAACAGCGTCGTGCCGATGGCGAAGGTCCTGGACGAGAGCTTCGGCATCGAGACCGGCTTCATGACGACGGTGCACGCCTACACCAACGACCAGGGCACGCAGGACCAGCCGCACTCCGACCTGCGCCGCGCCCGCGCCGCCGCCGTGTCGATCATCCCGACCACGACGGGGGCCGCCAAGGCCGCGTCGCTCGCGCTGCCGCAGCTCGAGGGACGGCTCGACGGCCTCGCGCTGCGAGTTCCGATCCCCGACGGGTCGATCACCGACCTGGTCGCCAACCTCCGGCGCGAGGCCACCGCCGAGGAGGTCAACGACGCCTTCCGCACCGCCGCGGAGGGCCCGATGAAGGGCATCATCGAGTTCACGATGGACCCGATCGTGTCGGCGGACATCATCGGCAACCCGCACAGCTGCATCCTCGACGGGTTGTCCACAATGGCGAACGGGTCCACGGTCAAGGTCCTCGGCTGGTACGACAACGAGTGGGGCTACTCCTGCCGCCTGGTCGACCTCGCCGCGTACGTGGGCGAGCGGCTCTCGTGACGGAGGGGGTACCCGGCCTCGCGGAGCTCGAGGCCGCCGGCAGGCGCGTCCTCGTCCGGGTCGACCTGAACGTCCCGCTCGACGGGGGGCGGGTGGCTGACGACCTGCGCATCGAGGAGTCGCTGCCGACGATCCGGCACCTTCGGGACGCCGGCGCGAGGGTGATCCTGATGAGCCACCTCGGCCGCCCGAAGGGCAAGGTGGTCGAGGAACTGCGGCTGGCGCCGGTCGCGCGGCGGGTCGGGGCGCTGCTCGGCGCCCCGGTGGCCGCGGCGTCCGACGTCGTCGGCGAGGACGCCCGCCGGACGGTCGACGCGGCCGCCGACGGTGACGTGGTCCTGCTCGAGAACCTCCGTTTCGAGCCCGGAGAGGAGGCGAACGACGGCGGTTTCGCGGCGGCGCTCGCCGGGCTCGGCGACGCCTACGTCGACGACGCCTTCGGCGCCGCACACCGCGCGCACGCCAGCGTCGTCGGCGTCCCCGCGCTGCTCGAGGAAGCGGTGGCCGGCGAGCTGATGGCGAAGGAGCTGGAGGCCCTGTCCCGGCTGCTCGACGACCCGCCACGGCCGTTCACCGCGATCCTGGGCGGTGCGAAGGTCTCCGACAAGCTCGGCGTGGTCGGCAACCTGCTGTCCCATGTCGACCGGCTGCTGATCGGCGGGGCGATGTGCTTCACGTTCCTCCAGGCCCGCGGCGGCCGGGTCGGGGACAGCAGGGTGGAGGAGGACCAGATCGACACGGTGGCGCGCCTGATCGCGGAGGCCGAGGAGCGCGGGGTCGAGCTCGTGCTGCCCGCAGACATCGTCGCCGCCGAGGCGTTCGACGCGGACGCGGACCACCGGAGGGTCGCCGCGGACGCCATCCCGGACGGATGGATGGGCCTGGACGTCGGCGATGAGACGGTCGCCCGCTTCGCCGGGGCGATCGCCGACGCGGGCGCCGTGCTGTGGAACGGCCCGATGGGCGTGTTCGAGTGGGAGGCCTTCGCCGCGGGGACCGAGGGCGTCGCGCGCGCCGTCGCGGCGTGCGGCGGCTTCACCGTCGTCGGCGGCGGCGACAGCGCCGCCGCGGTCCGCAAGCTCGGTCTCTCCGAGCAGGTCAGCCACGTGTCGACCGGTGGCGGCGCGTCCCTTGAGTTCCTCGAGGGCGTCGATCTCCCGGGGGTCGCCGCGCTCCGCCGCCGGAGGGCGGACTGATGGCGCGGACGCCGCTGATCGCCGGCAACTGGAAGATGCACCTCAACCATCTGGAGGCGATCCAGCTCGTCCAGCAGCTCACCTACCACCTCGAGCCGCGCGACTACGACGCCTCCGAGATCGTCGTCATCCCGCCGTTCACCGCCCTGCGGAGCATCCAGACGCTGATCGAGAACGATCGGCTCGACCTCGTGCTGGGCGCGCAGAACTGCCACTGGGAGGACGGCGGCGCCTTCACGGGCGAGATCAGCCCTCCGATGCTCGCGAAGCTGAAGGTCGCCTACGTGCTGTGCGGTCACTCCGAGCGCCGGGCCCTGTTCGGCGAGACCGACGAGATCGTGAACCGCAAGGTCCGCGCCGTGCTCGCGGCGGGGATGACGCCGATCCTGTGCGTCGGCGAGACGCTGGAGCAGCGCGAGGCCGGGGACGCGGAGACGGTCGTGCGGGGACAGCTCGCCGGGAGCCTGGAGGGTGTGGGGGCCGAGCAGGTCACCGGCATGGTGGTCGCCTACGAGCCGGTCTGGGCGATCGGCACCGGACGCACCGCCACGTCCACCGACGCCAACGACATGTGCGGTGCGGTGCGCGCGGCCCTCGGCGAGCGGTTCACAGGGGCGGCCGCGGAGGGGGTCCGCGTCCAGTACGGCGGCAGCGTGAAACCGGGCAACGTCGCCGAGTTGATGCGCCAGCCGGAGATCGACGGCGCGCTCGTCGGCGGCGCGAGCCTGGACGCCGAGGACTTCGCCGTCATCTGCCGCCACCACCGCCTGTAGTAATTCACGCGCCACCGGATGGTCTGGTTGAGTTCTGATGTAGTTCAGATATCGTGGGTGCCATGCGACTGATCGAGCGCCCCTTCTCAGACCTGCTCCGCAAGCCCAAGGAAGTCACCGACGACGTCGAGCAGAATGACGTTCTCCTGCGACGCCGGGACGAGCCCGACCTCCGGCTCAGCCGCGCTGATCGTGAGGCCCAGCGGGTAGACATGTTCTCAGCGATCGGACGCGCCCTTCGCAACCTCGCCCTCCACAGCCCCGCGGCCCTTGCGGACGCGCTGGCTGATGCCTTCCCGTGGCTCGAGTTCCTCCCATTAACTGACCGGAGGTCCTTTCTCGACGAGTTCTCGCGGGTCGTGACCGCTGCCGCCGCCGTGGACAACTACGAGCCGTTGACCCAGCTCGTCCGCGAATGGCGGGCAACCGCCGAGGTCCACGCAGACCCGAAGCTCGCTCGACGGCTCCGGCGAGCGGTCGAGGCGGCGGGGGAGCCTGTCGCTGCGCCTAGGGCCTGACCCTTGTCGAAGCGTCGGGAGCGGGTCGCTCCGCCGCCCGCAAAGGGCGGCTGGGACCTTCGCTACGGAACAAGCGACGCCGTCAAGGGATGGGAGAAGGTCTGCGCCGCTGCTCCGGGCAACGCGCGCACGGCGTGGGAGAAGCTCACCGCCGACCCGCGCGAGCGCACCGATCGACAGCATCCGCTGAGGGGCAGCCTCGGCAGCCGCACGGTCAACGGGCAGGAGATGGAGCAGTGGCAGTACGAGGTCGCCGGCGGCGGTCGGCTCTGGTATTGCATCGACGACGCCAAGCGCACGGTGTGGCTGATGGAGGCGACGTCTGGCCACCCCAAGGCAACCGAGTGAGTGGCCGGCCGCTGTCACCAACGTGGAGGGGTGCAGGGGTGAAGGCGGAGGTGGACTTCAACGGGGACGCCGCGGATCTGCACGTTCGGCCTGCATGCAATTCACATGCACAGAGCGAGCAGACGGACCGGCGGCCAGGGTCCTGCCTGTGCGGCGCGGGCTGCGATGCACCGCGATGCCACCCGTCTGCACGACGACGACCTCCAGAGGCCGTCGAGTGCCCGGAAGTCGTCGCCGTTCCGGGTGTACAGCGGCAGCCCGGCCGAGACCGCCGCTGCGACGATGAGCAGGTCGACCGCTCGTGCGCCTTGCGGCCTGCGGCCATCACCGACGCGAAGACTCCTCCGTACTCCCTGGCCGCTTCGCCGTCGAACGGAAGCGGATCGAGGGCAGCCTCAGCCGCTGCAGGCGGTCTTGCCGCCCGGCACGCTCGTCGGGATCGT
>JACCXR010000540.1 GCA_013696915.1 Euzebyaceae bacterium | reverse complement strand
AGGTGCTGCCCGCCACGCCCGGGACCGACCTGGTGCTGACCCTCGACCGCCAGATCCAGCACCACGCCGAGGAGGCGCTCGCCACCGCGGTCGAGGACTACGGGGCCGAGGGCGGCTCGGCGGTCGTCCTCGACGCCCGCAGCGGGGAAATCCTCGCACTGGCGTCCGTGCCGGGGTTCGCGCCCGAGGACATCGGCCGCGCCGATGTGTACGCCCGCCGCAACCGCGCACTCACAGACGTGTTCGAGCCCGGGAGCGTCAACAAGGTCATCACCGTCGCCGGCGCCCTCGAGGAGGGCGTCGTGTCTCCTGGCACCACGTTCACCGTGCCGTACTCCTACGAGATCGCCCCCGAGACCTTCCGGGACGCCGCGCGGCACGAGACGGAGGTCTACACGGTCGCGGGGATCATCGAGCGGTCGTCGAACGTGGGCACGATCCAGATCGCCGAGCAGCTCGGGGCGCGGCGCCTGCACGACTACGTGACTCGGTTCGGGCTCGGCGGGCCCACGGGTCTGGGCTTCCCCGGCGAGTCCGACGGCATCCTCGCCGACGTAGAGGACTGGACGAACTCGAGCCTGCCGACGATCGCGATCGGGCAGGGCGTGTCGGCGACGCTGCTGCAGGTGGCGCAGGTGTTCGGCGTCGTCGCGTCGGGCGGCGAGTGGGTGGAGCCGTCGCTCGTCCGCGGCACGGTCGGCCCCGACGGCTCGCTGAGCCCCGTCGAGGCGGCCGAGCGGCGGCGCGTCGTCTCCGAGACGACCGCGGACGCCGTGTCCGACATGCTGGAACGGGTCGTCGACGGCGAGCAGGGGACGGGCGCGCTCGCGGCCGTGCCCGGCTACGACGTGGGCGGCAAGACCGGCACGGCGCAGAAGGCGTACGAGAACCGCCGCGGCTACGAGCCCGGGGCGTACATCGCGAGCTTCGTCGGCTTCGCCCCGGTGGACGACCCGGCCCTGGTCGTCGCCGTCATGCTCGACGAACCCGGGCCCGTCTACTACGGCGGCTCGACGGCCGCCCCCGTCTTCAGCGACATCATGGCCTTCGCCCTGTCCGACCGGCGGATCCCCCCGAGTGCGTCGCCCGCGGTTCCCGAGCCCGCGGCCAGCGCCACGCCGGGGTCGGCCGGCGCCACGCCGAGCCCGGCCGGCGCCGCGCCGTAGCCGGCCGGCGCGACCTGAGAACGACGCCGGCGTCGCTGGCCGACCGACCGTGGCCGCTGCCGGGGATCGGCGGGCGCCACCCGTATGCTCGCAGCCACGTCTGTTCGTCCCGACCTCCAGCCTCGCCCGAGGATTTCTGTGACGCCGACCGATCTGCTGGCCGCGCTGCCGGACGGCGGGCGTCTCGATGACGCCGGCCGCCCCGCCGGGTGCGCCCCCGTCCGTCTCGTCGACGTGACGCACGACCACCGGCAGGCGGCTCCGGGGGTCCTGTACGCCTGCCGCCCCGGTCGCCGCGTCGACGGGCACGACTACGCGGCCGCTGCGGTGGCGGCCGGCAGCCCCGCGCTGCTGGTCGAGCGGGTGCTGCCGGTGGCGGTCCCGCAGCTGCTCGTCCCGTCGGTGGCCGACGCCCTGGGGCCGGCCGCCACGGCGGTGCACGGGCACCCGTCGCGGTCCCTGCTGCTCCTCGGCGTGACCGGCACGAACGGCAAGACGACCACCGCGTACCTGCTGGAGTCGATCCTGGCCGCGGCGGGCCATCGCACCGGGCTGATCGGCACCGTCTCCACCCGCGTCGCCGGCGAGCCCGTCGCCGGGGTCCGAACGACCCCCGAGGCGCCCGACCTCCAGCGGCTCCTGCGCCGCATGGTCGCCGCGGGGGTCACCGGCGCCGCCATGGAGGTGTCCAGCCACGGGCTCGCCCTCGGACGGGTCGCCGGCACCGTCTTCGCCGCCGCCGTGTTCACCAACCTCAGCCAGGACCATCTGGACTTCCACCGCGACCTCGACGACTACTTCGCCGCAAAGGCCCGCCTCTTCGTCTCCGAGCACACCCCCGTCGGCGTCGTCAACGTCGACGACCCTTGGGGCGCCCGGCTCGCGGACCTGGCGACGGTCGAGATCCTGCGGGTGTCACCGTCGGGCACGGCCGCCGGCGCGGCGGCCATCGCCCGCGACGTCACGGCGGACCGGCGCGGGGCGATCTTCACCGCCGCGATCGGCGGGCGCGCCGTCCGGGTCCGCACCCGGCTGCCGGGACACTTCAACGTCGCGAACGCCCTGTGCGCCCTCGCCGCGGCGGAGGCGACGGGGCTCGACCTCGACGCGGCCGCCGCCGGCGTGACCGCCCTCGCCGGCGTCCCCGGACGGTTGGAGCCGGTCGAGGCCGGCCAGCCGTTCGGCGTGTTCGTGGACTACGCCCACACGCCCGACTCGCTGGCGAACGTCCTCGCCGCCGCCCGGCGCCTGGCGGACGACGACCGCCACACCGGCGTTGCCGGCGGGCATCGCCGCCCGATGACGGGCGGGCCCGCCGGCCGGGTCCTCGTCGTCATCGGCTGCGGAGGGGACCGCGACGCCGGCAAGCGCCCGCTGATGGGCGCGACCGCCGCCGCACTCGCCGACGTCGCGGTCCTCACGAGCGACAACCCCCGCAGCGAGGACCCCCGCGCCATCCTCGCGGCGATGGCCGACGGCGCCCGCACGGTCGCCGGCGCCCGCTGGACGGTCGAGGAGGACCGGCGCACCGCCATCGCCGCGGCCCTCGGCGAGGCTGCGGCCGGTGACATCGTCGTGATCGCCGGCAAGGGCCACGAGACGTCCCAGGAGTTCGCCGACCGGGTCGTCCCCTTCGACGACCGCACCGTGGCGGCCGAGGCACTCGCGGCCCGCGACGGTGCGGGGGCGCCACCGTGATCCCGCTCACCCTGGAGCAGCTCGCCGACGTCGTCGGCGGCGAACTGGTCGACGACGCCGACGGCGGGCGACGCGTCGACGACGTCACGATCGACTCGCGGACGGCGCGGGCGGGCTCGCTGTTCGTCCCGCTGCCCGGCGAGCACTTGGACGGCCACGACTACCTCACCGACGCGGCGGCCCGCGGCGCGGCCGGGATGCTCGTCGAGGCCGGCTGGCCGCTGCCGGGCACACCGGGCGCGATCGTGGTCGACGACGCGGCCGACGCCCTGCTCGGCCTGGGCGCATGGGTCCGTGACACCGCCGACCCCGCCGTCGTGGCGGTCACCGGTTCGAACGGCAAGACCACGACGAAGGACCTCATCGCCGCGGCCGTGGGCGCCGGACGGCAGGTCGTCGCGAACGTCGGCTCGTACAACAACGAACTCGGGGTGCCGCTGACGTTCTGCCGGCTCGAGCTCGGCAGCGAGGTGCTCGTCGCCGAGATCGGCGCCCGCGGCGCCGGCCAGATCGCCGGTCTGATGCCGCTCGTCCGCCCGGACGTCGCGGTGGTGACGACCGTCGCCGGCGCGCACCTGGAGTTCTTCGGCACCATCGACGCGGTCGCGGCGGCGAAGGGCGAGCTCGTCGAGGGCCTGGCGCCGGACGGCCTGGCGGTCCTCAACGCCGACGACCCAAGGGTGGCCGCCATGGCGGACCGCGCGCCCGGCCGGATCGCCACCTACGGGCGCGCCGACGACGCGGACTGGCGCGCGGAGGACGTGCGGCTCGACGGGCTGGCCCGGGCGCGCTTCCGCGTCCGCGACGTCGACGTGCGCCTGCCGGTGCCGGGCGAGCACAACGTCGGCAACGCCCTGGCGGCGCTCGCGGTCGCCGACGCGTGCGGGGTCCCGCTCGGCGACGCGGCGGCCGCGCTGGAGACGGCGCTCGTGTCGCGCTGGCGCATGCAGCTCGAGCGCACCGCCGACGACGTCACCATCCTCAACGACGCCTACAACGCGAACCCCGCGTCGATGGAATCGGCTCTGAAGACCCTGGCGCAGCTCGACGTGCCGGGCCGCCGCTGGGCGGTGCTCGGCCGGATGGCGGAGCTCGGCGCCGGCGGAGAGCCCGCCCACGACCGGATCGGACGCCTCGCGATCCGGCTCGGCGTCGACGGCCTCGTCGTGGTGGGCGAGGACGCGCGGGCCATCCGCGACGCCGCGGACCAGGAGGGCTTCTACGGGCAGGGGGACTGCTACCTCGCCGCCGACGTCGACGAGGCCGTCGCGCTCCTCTCCCCGCGCCTGCGCCCCGGCGATGCGGTGCTCGTGAAGGCCAGCCGCTCCGTGGGCCTCGAGCGTGTCGTCGAGCGGCTCGGCACCGCCGCCCCCGACGGCGGGCCGCCCGCGTGAGGGGCATCCTCGTCGCCGCCAGCGTCTCGCTGCTGCTCTCGCTGGTCGGCACGCCGCTGGTCATCCGGTTCTTCCGGCAGCGGGGGTTCGGGCAGCTGATCCGCGCCGACGGTCCCCAGGCGCATATGTCGAAGCGGGGCACGCCCACGATGGGCGGCACGGCGATGATCCTGTCCGCGATCACCGGCTACGCGGTGGCGACGGCGGTCATCGGGCGCTGGTCCGCCGGCGGGGCCCTCGCGATCGGGACATTCGCCGGCATGGGCGCGGTCGGGTTCCTCGACGACTACATCAAGCTGCGCCGCAACCGCAACCTCGGGCTGACGAAGACGGCCAAGTTCGGCGGGCAGGCCCTGGTCGCCGTCGCATTCGCCGTCGGAGCGCAGTACGTCGCATCGACATCGACGAAGGTGTCCTTCATCGGAACCCTCGACCTCGACTTCGGGTGGACGTTCCCGCTGTTCTGCTTCCTGATCCTCGCGGCGACGTCGAACGCCGTGAACCTCACCGACGGCCTCGACGGGCTCGCCGCCGGCACGAGCGCGCTGATCTTCGGCGCGTACACCGTCATCGCGTTCTGGATCTTCCGCCACGGGACGGCGACGTACTCCGCCGGCGGGATCGTGTCCTTCACCGGCGACTACTCGTTCGAGGCGTGGCTGCACTCCGACGCCATCGCGATCGCGGCTGCGGCGACGATGGGCGCTGCACTGGGGTTCCTGTGGTGGAACGCGCCGCCGGCGAAGATCTTCATGGGCGACACCGGCTCGCTGGCCATCGGCGGCATGCTGGCCGCCCTCGCGGTGCTCACCGAGACGGAGCTGCTGCTCGTCATCATCGGCGGCCTCTACGTCGTCGAGACCGTCAGCGTCATCGTGCAGGTGGTCAGCTTCCGCCTGTTCGGGCGACGGGTGTTCAAGATGGCGCCGTTGCATCACCACTTCGAACTCGCCGGCTGGCAGGAGACCACCGTCATCGTCCGTTTCTGGATCATCGGCGGCCTCGCGGTCGCCTTCGGGCTCGGGCTGTTCTACGCGGAGTTCCTCGCCCGGGTGGGGCCGGGATGAGCGCCCCTCCCCCGGAGGGCGCGGCGCTGGCCGGACGCATGGTGCTCGTCGCCGGCCTCGGCGCGTCCGGTGTCGCC
>JACCXR010000516.1 GCA_013696915.1 Euzebyaceae bacterium | reverse complement strand
GTCCCCGACGAGCACGTGGAGATCCGCCGCCAGGCCGCACCAGGCGAGGGCGGCGACCCCCGTCTGCAGCCCCTTCCCGCCGCGTCCCTTCGGCGGATACTCGGCGAGCGGCGCGCGCTTGTGGCCGCCGTCCGCCGCGAGGGTCACGACCTCGCGACCGTCGTCCCCGCCGCCGGGCACGACCGAGACGGCCACCACCCGTTCGCCGCCCGGCACCTGGAGCCCCGCGACGCCCGCCGCCGCCCGACCCATCGGCCGCACCTCCGCGGCGGCGAAGCGCGTCACCAGCCCGCCGCTGTGGGCGAGCAGCAGGTGGTCGCCGTCCTCGCACGCGGCGACCGCGACGAGCGCGTCGTCGTCGCGCACGCCGGCCGCGATCATCGCGCGGGTCCGCCCCTCGTACTCGGCACGTTCGGTGCGCTTGCACAGCCCGTTGGCGGAGACGGTCAGAACCGTGCCGCCGCCGCTGCCGAGCACCACGGCCCCGGCAAGCGGGACACCGGGGCCCTCCCCGATCAGCTGGGCGACGGTCGTGCCGCGCTGGCGCGTGGTGGTGACCGGGAGATCGCCGGCTCCGAGGCGGTAGCCGCTGCCCTCGACGTCCACCAGCAGCAGCGCGTCGTCGGTCGTCGCGCGCAGGACCGCCACGAGCGGGTCCCGCGGATGGGTGTTCGGCACCGACGTGCGCCGCTGGGGCACGGACTTGAGCCAGCCGCCCGCCGTGACGTAGACGGTGACGGGCTGCGCCTCCAGCACGACGGCGGCCGGCACGTCGCCCGCCGCCTCGACGGCCTCGGTGACCGCCGCGATTCGGCTGCGCCGCGGGTTGGCGTGGCGCTTGCGCACCCCCGCCAGCTCGTCGGCGAGGAGCCGGTCCAGCCTGGCCGGGTCCGCCAGGATGGCGTCGAGCTCGGCGATGGTCGCGAGCAGCTCGCGGTGCTCGTCGGCGATCTTCCGGCGTTCGAGCGCGGCGAGCCGGCGCAGCTGCATGTCGAGGATCGCGGCGGCTTGGACCTCCGTGAGCCCGTAGCGCGCCATCAGGCCGGCGCGCGCGTCGTCCACGGTGTCGGCCGCTCGGATCAGGGCGATGACCTCGTCGAGGTGGTCGAGCGCGACACCCAGCCCCTCGAGGACGTGCGCGCGGGCGGCGGCGCGCTTGCGCCGGTGCGCGGTGCGGCGCGTGAGCACGGTCCGCTGGTGGGCGAGGTAGGCGACGAGCGCCTCGCGCAGTCCGACGGTGCGCGGCTGGGGCGGGTCGCCGGGGTTCGGGCTGGTCAGGGCGACGAAGTTCACGTTGAAGTTGGCGCGCAGATCGGTCAACCGGTAGAGCTTGTCGAGGACGCGCGACGGGTCCTCGCCGCGCTTGAGCTCGATGACGATGCGCATGCCGTCGCGGGAGGACTCGTCCCGCAGGTCGCGGATCTCTTCGGCCTTCTTGTCCTTGACGAGCTCGGCGATGCGCTCGAGGAGCGTGCGCTTGTTGATCTGGTACGGGATCTCCGTCACGACGATGCGCGGCAGGCCGCCGGAGCGCGTCTCGGTCGCGGCGACCGCCTCGACGGTGACGGCGCCGCGGCCGGTGAGGTACGCGTCGCGGATGCCGACCGTGTCGAGGATGCGCGCGCCGGTCGGGAAGTCGGGCGCCGGCACGATCGCCATGAGCTCGTCCACGGTGGCGTCGGGCCGCCGGATCAGGTGCAGGCAGGCGTCGACGACCTCGCCGAGGTTGTGCGGCGGGATGTTCGTCGCCATGCCGACGGCGATGCCGCTCGCGCCGTTGACGAGCAGGTTGGGGAACCGCGCCGGCAGGACGACGGGCTCCTGCTCGTAGCCGTCGTAGTTCGGGACGAAGTCGACGGTGTCGGAGTCGATGCCGTCGAGCAGCTCCATCGCGATCGCCGACAGCCGGGCCTCGGTGTAGCGGTGGGCGGCCGCGGCGTCGCCGTCGACCGACCCGAAGTTGCCGTGCCCGTCGACGAGCGGCGCGCGCATCTGGAAGTCCTGCGCCATCCGCACGAGCGCGTCGTAGATCGAGGCGTCGCCGTGCGGGTGGTACTTCTTCATGACGTCGCCGATGACCGCGGCGCACTTGCGGTGCGGCCGGTCGGGCCGCAGGCCGGCCTCGATCATCGCGTGGAGGATCCTGCGCTGGACCGGCTTCAGCCCGTCGCGGATGTCGGGCAGCGCCCGCCCGACGATCACGCTCATCGAGTAGTCGAGGAACGACTGCTCCATCCGCTCGGCGATGTCGACGTCGATCACACGCTCGCCGGCGGCCGGCGGTCCCCCCCCGCCGCGGGCCGCCGGCTGGGTGGCGAACAACGACGGCTGGTCACTCACGGGTGCGGTCCTCGGCTCGTTCGGGTCCGGTGCCCGCACCGTACCGCGCACCCTCCCCGGGGCCGTCGCATCTGCTACCGGGCGGTGGCCGCCCAATCGCGGACCTCGCCGATCCACCGCGGGAGCGGCGTGCGCAGACCGGCGTCGAGCAGGCGTGTCAGCGTGCCGGGGCCCAGACCGGGGAAGGACCGGCTGGAGCCGGTCTCGGTGTACCCGTCGCCCGCCCGCAGCAGGATGGCGGCGTCTGCTCCGTCGTGCCGCCACACCTCCGGGACGCCGAACTGGGCGTACAGGGCGAGTTTGTCGATGCTGGAGCGGGTGATGTCGACCTCGAAGACGACATCGGGCGGCGGGTCCACCCGGGGGTCGATGGCTGTCTTGTCCCGGATGGCTGCGGCGTGGAGCACGTAGAAGCACGCGTCCGGCTCGAAGCCCCGTGCCCAGCCCGGGTCCCTGAAGGTCACCGATCCCAGGCCCGTGACGTCCATCTCCCAGGTTTCGGCGACCGTGATCACAAGGGAGCGGACGAGATCCGCGAGGCGCTCGTGAAGGGTTCCGGGGCTCATGATCTCCAGCACCCCCCGGTCGTAGGAGAAGCGCGGCGACCGCATGTCCGTGTGGTCTTCGACCAGCCGCTCGTAGGTTTCCCAGCGCACCGAGCGGAGCACGACACGCTGCTCCGCGGGGGCGGTGACCGTGCTCACGAAGGGCTCCTTCCCGAGAAGGCCAGGATAGACGCAGGGCTCACCGGTAGCGGATGCCCTCGTCGCGGCGGTAGACACCCACGGCGGCGGCAAGGAACAGCGCCGCCCAGCCGGCGAGGAAGAACGCGGGCTGCCGCCATCCGCCGCCGTCCTCGCGGCCGCCGATTACCCCGAGCACGAGGTCGAGGTAGTGGCGCGACGGCAGGTAGGGCGCGATGGTCGCGACGAAGTCCGGGAGGCCCTCGAGGGGGACGAACAGGCCGCCGAGGAACGACAGGAGCAGGAAGGCGATGTTCGCGATCGGCAGCGCCGCCTTGGGCGTCGCCGCGTACCCGAGCGTGATGCCCGCCAGACCGAACGGCACGGAGCCCGCAAGGACGGCGCCGAGGTAGACGACCCACTCCCCGGCTCCGAGCCGGAGCTCGGTCGTCAGCGCGGCGACGGCGACGACCGGAACGAGCGCCGCCACCGAGAACGCCAGCGCGACCATCACCCGCGCCGCGAAGCGGGTCGACCCTCCCATCGGCAGGACGCGCAGGGTCACCTCCCACGGCAGCCGGCGCTCCTCGGCGATCCCTACGCCGAACTGGAAGAACATGATGGACAGAACCCCGAAGCAGAGGAACTGGGCGAGGATCACCTCGCTGCCGAGGCCCGGCGGCAGGAACTCCACGACCCGGTCCGCCGCCGAGACCCCGAACAGGACGAAGAACATCGTCGGGAACGCCAGCGACGGCACCCAGAACTGCGGTTGCCGCACGAGCTCCGTGATGCCGGCCCGCGTGTGGGCCACCGCCAGTCTCATGACCGGGCCCTCTCCGGTTCCGCCGGCCGGTCGTCGCAGGCCTCCCCGGCGGTCAGCACCAGGAAGGCCTCCTCAAGGCTCACCGGGCTGACCTCCAACTGACTGAAGTCGGCGCCGGTGCGCACGAGGTGCCGGACCAGGCCGTCGGCGTCGGCGGTGAACAGCGTCGTCCGGTCGCCGTCGGCCGCCGAGCGGACGACGTGGGGAACCGCGTCGGGCGGGACGGCGAAGCGGGCACGGACGCGGGTGAGCTCGACCCGGCCCTTGACCTCCGCGACGGTCCCGCTGGCGCGCACGAGGCCGCCCGCGAGGACGACCACGTGGTCGGCGAGCGCCTCGGCCTCCTCGAGGTAGTGGGTCGTGAGGAGGATCGTCCGCCCGGCGGCGAGCTCTTCCCCCACGAGGCGCCACAGCCCCCGGCGGGCGTCGACGTCCAGGCCCGTCGTCGGCTCGTCCAGCAGCACCAGCCGCGGCCGCCCCGCGAATGCCAGCGCCACGGCGAGCCGCCGCTTCTGGCCACCGGAGAGCCCACCCGTCTGGCGGCCGGCGAGGTCGGCGAGGTCGAAGCGCGACAGCAGGCCGTCCGTTGGCCACGGATCCGGGTAGTGCGCGCGCACGAGGTCGACGACCTCGCGCACCTTCAGCGCCTCGGGGAACCCGGTCTCCTGCGGCGTGACGCCGAGCTGGCGACGGGTGTGGGGCTGGCGGGGGTCACCGCCGAGGACCTCGACGGTGCCGGCGTCGGCCTGCCGGAGCCCGCAGAGCAGCTGCACCGCGGTGGTCTTGCCGGCGCCGTTGGGCCCGAGCAGTGCGAGCACCCGCCCGGCCGGCACCTCGAGGTCGACGCCGCGCAGCGCCTCGGTGTCCCCGTAGCGTTTCCGTGCGCCGTGCAGCCGCGCGACGACGTCCATGGGCGGTCTCCCTCAGCCGAGATAGGTGCGCAGCGCCTCGAGGTAGTCCTCGAACGCCCGCCGGCCGCGCCGCGTCATCGTCACCCACGACACCGGGGTCCGGCCGCGGTAGGCCTTCTCGACGGCCACGTAGCCGGCGTCTTCGAGCTTTCGCAGGTGGGTGGAGAGATTGCCGGCGGTCATGCCGAGCAGCTCCTGCAGCCGCGGGAACGCGAGCCGGTCTCCGCCGGCGACCGCCGACAGCGTCGTCATCACCCGCAGCCGCGCCTGGGCGTGGATGACCGGGTCGAGGTCCGGCAGCGCCGCCCCGACCGCCACCTCGGCGTCAGCCATCGGCCAGCCCGACGCGCTGCGGGCCGCGGCGGGCGACCACGGCCGCGACCCCGAACGCTCCGGCGCCGAAGAGGGCGAGCACGAGGTTGAACCACGCGGGACCGACGGCCAGGGCGACGACGTCGACCGCGAGCAGCCAGACCCCGACGCCGAGCTGGAGGTCGTCGGCGAACGCGGCCCCCTGACCCAGGTACAGCAGAGCCACCACGAAGACGAACAGCGCGCCGAACTCGTGCTCATCCAAATCCAGGAGCGCGCCGAGCGGCCCGGCCGCCGCGAAGGCGGCGAACCACGACAGGCCCAGCCGCCTACCCATGCGCGCGGTCGTCCCCGCAAGGCCGCGCGACCCGTGGGCGACGATCACCCCGGTGGCCGCGATCGCGGCCCCGACGCACACCAGCCACACGGCCCCGACCGCGCCGTCCGGCATCTGCGCCAGGGGAGCGTCGACGGTCGACCGTGCGAGGTGCGTCACGGTGAACGCGACCCCCCAGGCAAGGCCCCAGATCGCGTAGAAGGGCCACTCCGAGAACGCGAGCGCGTCCCGGGTGGTCCGCAGCGTCGAGTCGATCAGCGCCAGCGACTCCGCCGGCGTGAGTTCCCGGTCGTCCGCATCGCGGCGGTCCGTCGTGACCATCCCTGACCTCGCCTCTCACAGCATGCGACTACTTTGATCTACAAAGTAGTCGCGCGCGCCGCGGACGTCAAGGGGTGGGTCGCGCGGACAGCCCTCGGCTCAGGCGAGCGCGGCGTCGAGCGTGAGTTCGGTGTTGCCGGCGATGAGCTTGGAGACCGGGCAGCCGTCCTTCGCGGCCTGCGCCACCTTGGCGAACGCCGAGGCGTCCATGCCCTCGACCGTGCCGCGGACCTTCAGGGCAACCCTGGTCACCGTCCAGCCCCCGTCGGTCTTGTCGAACGTGACCGTGGCGGAGGTCTCGAGCAGCTGCGGCGTTCCGCCGGCCCGCCCGATGTCGCCGGCGAGGGCCATCGAGTAGCAGGACGCGTGCGCCGCGGCGACGAGCTCCTCGGGGCTCGTCCGTCCGTTGGGCTCCTCCGTGCGCGACGGCCACGAGACGTCGAACGTCCCGATGTTCGACGACTCGAACGTCGTCGAGCCCTTGCCGTCGGCGAGGCCGCCCTCCCAGACGGTGGATGCTGTGCGGTCTGCTGCCACTGGTGCGCTCCTTGATCGCCGGATGACCGGCGGCGAACCCTACCAGCGGGGTGGTCCTGGCCGGTGCGCCTCAGGCGGTGACGCGCAGCCTTTGAACGTGGCCGAAGCTGTCGATGACCGGGCCCAGCTGGTGGCAGATGATCCGGGCGCGGTTGATCTCGGCACGGGTCCACGACCGCGCCTCCGCGCAGTAGGCCTCCAGCAGCCCGATCGGGGCCCCGTGCGACAGCACCGGCACCATCAGCAGCGAACGGAAGCCGGACGCTTCGAGGAGCAGGACCTCGGCGGGGTCCGCGGCGAGGTCGCCCACCACCGTCTGGAGCGCCTCGTGACTGCGCAGCACCTGCGCCGTCGCGGGGTAGTCCGCCAGGTAGAAGCGCTCGCCGGTGAGCCGCCACCGTTCGGCCATGATCGCCTCGACGCACCCGCGCCCGGCGTCGAGGACGGAGAAGACGACGTCCTGCGCGTGCAGAGCGGCGGCGATGTTCGGCAGCACGGTGGCGAGGTCGTCGAGGGAGGTGGCCTGGGCGAGGTCCGCACTGACCCGTTCGAGGCGGCGTTCGCCGTCGTCGGCCAGGGACGGCCCGGGACCGGAGGTCCCCATCGCCCGGTGCAGGGCCCGGCGGCAGGCCTCCACGGCGCGCGCGTCGACGGTCGGCCATTGGCTCCCCGGCCGCGCCAGCGCGTAGCCCTGGCCGTACGCGACGTCGAGGTCGGCGAGCAGGACGAGCTCCTCCAGGCACTCGATGCCCTCGGCGCACACCGACGCTCCCGTGCGCCGGGCGAAGCGGACGAAGGACTCGATCAGCGCGACCTTCGCGGGGTCGGAGTGCACCCCCGAGACCAGTGACCGGTCCAGCTTGATGAGATCGGAGGAGATCTGGGTGACCCGCTGGAGGCCGGCGTACCCGGCACCGGTGTCGTCGATGGCGATCCGGGCGCCGCGCCGGCGGAGCTCGGCGACGGCCCTGGCGAAGAGGCAGCTGTCGGTGATGTCCTCCTGCTCGGTGACCTCGAGGACGATGCCGTCGAGGTCGCGCGGCAGCACGGCGGCGACGGTGGCGGTCGGCAGCGCGGAGGGGCTGAGATTAACCGACAGGTAGGTGCCCTCGGGGCGCCCAGGGACGCTCAGCGCGGTCCGCAGCGCCGCCACCTCCAGCGCAACCCCGAGGCCCACGCGATGCGCGAGGGAGAACCATTCCGCCGTCGGGCGGTCGGGTGCGAACGGGAAGCGGGCGAGCGCCTCGTAGCCCGCCACGCGCCCCGTCGAGAGGTCCACGACCGGCTGGAGGGCCACCGCCAACTGCGCCGGGTCGGCGAGGACCGCCTCGACGTCCGCCACGCCGGCGGTCCGGCTTCCCCGGACGGTCGCGATCACATTTCCTCCTTCCCCAGCACGGCGTCGGGACCCGCGGCATCGACGCCGGTTTCGGCGTGACCGCGGCACAGGGGGTCCCGCTTCCCCATCGGACGGCGCGGCGGGGAGTTGAGCCGTGGCCGCAAAGGAGTCGCCGGCAGAGGCGGCATCAGACATCGACGTTGTCGGCATACACGGCGTTCGCCTCGATCCACTCGCGCCGATCGGCGGCCGACTCGCCCATGAGCAGGCTGAACACGTCGTCCGCCCTGGCGGCCCCGTCGACGGTGACCCGGAGGAGGGTGCGCCTCGCCGGGTCCATGGTGGTGTCCCACAGCTGCCGCGGGTCCATCTCGCCCAGTCCCTTGAACCGGCCGATGTCGACCCCCGGCGAGTTCTTGAACTCGGTGGTCAGCAGCCGGTCCCGCTCGCGGTCGCTCATCGCGTAGACCGTCTTGCCCCCCTTGCGCAGGAAGTACAGCGGCGGCTGGGCGAGGTACAGGTGGCCCCCGTCGACGAGCTTGGGCATCAGCCGGTAGAAGAACGTCAGCAGGAGCGTCGTGATGTGCTGGCCGTCCACGTCGGCGTCGGCGGTGAGCACCACCTTGTGGTAGCGCAGGCGGCTGTAGTCGAAGTCGTCGCCGATGCCGGTGCCGATGGCCTTGATGAGGTTCTGGATCTCCGCGTTCGCGAGCACCCGCCGGAGCTGCGCCTTCTCGACGTTCAGCACCTTGCCGCGCAGCGGGAGGATCGCCTGGGTGTGCCGGTCGCGGGCCATCTTCGACGAGCCGCCGGCCGAGTCCCCCTCGACGACGTGGAGCTCGCACTCCTCGGGGTTGCGCGACGAGCAGTCCGCGAGCTTGCCGGGCAGGCCCGCGGACTGCGAGTCCAGCAGGCCCTTGCGACGGGTGAGGTCGCGCGCGTGGCGGGCGGCCTCGCGCGCCTTCGCGGCCACCTTCGCCTTGCGGATGATCTTCTTCGCCGGTGCGGGGTTGGAGTCCAGCCACTCCCCGAGCGCCTCGTTGACGCAGCGCTCCACGAACCGCCGCATGACGGCGCTGCCGAGCTTGCCCTTCGTCTGCCCCTCGAACTGCGGGTCGGGCATCTTCACGCTGATGACGGCGACCATGCCCTCGCGCAGGTCGTCGCCGGTCAGGGCGGGGTCGCTGCGGCTGGACGCCTTGTTCGCCTGCGCCCACCGGTTGACCGTGCGGGTGACCCCGGAGCGGAAGCCCTCCTCGTGGGCGCCGCCGTCGGGGGTGCGGATGACGTTGACGTAGGAGCGCAGCCGCTCGTCGAAGCCGCCGGCCGACCAGTTCACCGCGATGTCGCAGGCGAGCGCCCGGTGCTCGAAGGTCTCGGCCCGGGCGAGGACGACGGGTCTGGCGAGCAACGGCTCGTCGTCCGCGAGCAGCTCGGTGACGAAGTCCGCGAGTCCTCTGGAGAACCGGAACGACTCGGTGTGGCCGGTGCGGCCGTCGGTGAGGTCGATCCGCAGGCCGGGATTGAGCAGGCACGTCTCGCGTAGCCGTGTCGCGATGACGCCGCGGTCGAACTCGGTGGTGTCGAAGATCGACGCGTCGGGCCAGAAGCGCACGGTCGTCCCGCTGCGCTTGGCGCGGCCGATCACCGCCAGCGGCTCCGTGCGCTTCCCGCGGGCGAAGGCGATGGCGTGGCGCCTGCCGTCGCGGACGACCTCGACCTCGGTCCGGGCGGACAGGGCGTTGACGACGGACACGCCGACGCCGTGCAGGCCGCCGGACACCGCGTACGCCTGCTGGTCGAACTTGCCGCCGGCGTGCAGCTTGGTGAGGACGACCTCGACCGCCGGCTTGCGCTCTTTGGGGTGCGGCTCGACCGGGATGCCGCGACCGTCGTCGGTCACCTCGACGCCGCCGTCGGCGAGCAGTCGCACGTCGATCCGTGCCGCGTGGCCGGCGAGGTGCTCGTCGACTGCGTTGTCCACCACCTCCCAGACCAGGTGGTGCAGGCCACGGGCATCCGTCGACCCGATGTACATGCCCGGCCGCTTGCGCACGGCCTCGAGGCCCTCGAGGACGCTGATCGACTTGGCGGTGTAGGCAGGGGGGCTCGTCGCGCGGTCGCTCATCACCGCCGTATTCTGCCCGCCCGGTCGCGCCCTCCGGCTCAAGCGTCCCCACGGGCGGCCGACCTGCTTGACGCGGGCTCCGCACGGGACCACGCTCGTCCGACGTCACGTGACCCCATGACCAACCGACCCATGACCGACGCCGCGAGGTGGCAGAGGAGGACGGCCGAGGTGCCGCAACCCTCCGAGCACCGACGCGTGCGGCAGATCGCCGATTTCCTCGCGGCCGTATCCGCCGGCGCGGACGAGGCCACGACGGCCCGCACCGTCGCCGGCCTGACAGCCGACGCGCTCGGCGCGGACGCCGGCGTAGTGCTGATCGACGGCCGGACGCTCGCCGCGGCGGGGCTCCCGGAGGATGCGGTCGGCGGGGTGCTGGCGGCGGCCGCGTCCGGCTTGGCCGACGTCCCCGGGCTCGGGCGCTGCCACACCGCCGCGGCGCCGTTGGACGACGCCGGGGCCGGTGCCCTCGTCGTGCTCCGGCGCCTCCGGGCCTTCGACGCCACGGACGCTGACCTCCTGCGGACCATGGCGGGGATGCTGGCCTCCACCCTCCGCGACATCCGCCGGCGGGGGGAGGAGCGCGGCCTGCGCGAGGCGCTCGAGGAGCGCGGCCGCCTGCTGGAGCGGCTGTCGCCCATCGTCCGGTCGATCTCGCGCCGCACCGGTGACCTCCAAGGCGTCCTCGACGCGATCACCGAGGGCGCCCGGGACCTGCTCGGGGACTCGGTGGTGGGGCTTCGCCTCCTCGACCCCGACGACCCCGGTTTCGTCGTGCTCGTGTCCGCCCGCGGCGTCTCGGAGGAGGGCGCGCAGCAGCTGCGGCGCGGCGCCGTCAGCGCGGGGGTCGGCGGCAGGGCGGTTCTGGAGGACCGGCTCGTCGTCATCGAGGACTACTCCGGATCGGAGCAGGGTCTGCCGTTCTTCCGTGGCGAGCGGCTCCAGACCGCGATGGCGGCGCCGGTCCACGAGGACGGGCGGGTCGTCGGCAGCCTGACGGTCGGGTCGCACGAGCCCGGGCGCCGCTTCAGCCCCCAGGAGCGGGAGGCGCTCCTCGCCTTCGCCGAGCACGCGAGCCTCGCGCTCACCGACGCCAAGCGCCACCAGGCCATGCGCGAGGCGCAGCTCGCGAGGGACGCCTTCCTCGCCATGGTGTCGCACGAGCTGAAGACACCCCTGACCGTGATGATGGGCACGCTGCGGACCATCGAGAGCCGCTTCGACGCCATCCCCGCGCAGCTGCGCACCGAGCTGCTCGCCTCCGCGTTCGAGCGCGGCCGCCAGCTCGAGCGGCTGATCGACCAGCTGCTCCAGGGCGCGCGCGCCGAGCTGGCGTCCTTCCTGGAAGAGGCCTGGCTGCCCGATCTCGTCGCCGGCGCGCTCCGCGGCTTCGAGTACTCCCGCAGGCTGGTGCACGGCGCCGTCCCGGAGGTGGCCCTCGTGACGGACGCCGCGGCCGTGCGCGGCGTGCTCTCGACGCTGCTCGAGAACGCGGTGGCCCACTCCCCCACGGGCACGGACGTGACGGTCGAGGTCGAGGTCACCGACCGCGTCGCCCAGGTGCGCGTCCGCAACGCCGGCGCCCTGCCCGCCGCCCTCGGCCCCGAGGAGCTGTTCGCCCCACTCCAGCGCGGGCCGGACGCGGCGTCCTCGGGGGTCGGCCTCGGGCTCTACATCGCCAACCGCCTCGCCGTGTCGCTCGGTGGCTCGATCGACGTGCGCGCGACCGACGGCACGGTCGAGTTCACGTTCTCCTTCCCCTACCAGCCGGTCGCGCACCGGACCGGCCGCCCGGAGCGCCGGCGGCGTCCCCGACCGGCCCCCGCCGCGCCGCCCCCTGAGCCGTGAACGGCCGGAGCCTGCGGAGGCGATTCTCCTGACCTCGGTGGTGGCGGTCGCGCAGCACCCCCCGCGGGGGCCGAGGACGCGGATGCCGGGCCGCCCCCGGGAGCGGTCGCTCAGGCCGCGGCGATGAAGTCCGCGACCGCGTCGGCGTAGGCCTCCGGGTCGACGTTCCACGACTGCACGTGCTCGGCGCCCTCGACGCGGACGTACGTGACGAGGTCCGGCCTGGCCCGGGCGAAGACGTCGCTGGTGGCGACCGGCACCGTGGAGTCGTCGGTGCCGTGGAACAGCAGGATCGGCACGTCGAACTCGCCGGCCCGCTCTATCTGGTCCATCTCGGCCCACGGGATACCCCGGACCTGGGACACGAGCATGGCCACGGAGGTGAGGAACGTGGGCAGTCCCCGCTCGACGGCGGCCCGGCGCAGCACCGGCCCCCAGTCCAGGACGGGGGCGTCGAGGATGACGCCCTCCACGAGGTCCCCTCCGTCGCCGTGGTGCAGGTAGGTCGAGACGATCTGGCCCCCGGTCGAGAAGCCGACGAGGACCAGCCGCCGGGCACCGTGCTCCACCGCGTAGTCGACCGCGGCCTCGAGGTCCTCCCACTCGGTCGACCCCAGGCCGTAGAGCCCGTCTGGGCTGGCCGGCGCCCCGGCGTCGTTGCGGTAGGTGATCGACAGGGACGGCACCCCGAGGCCGTGGAGGACGCCGACCATGCGGAACGCCTCGTGACGGTCGGCGCCGCGCCCGTGGACGAGGATCGCCCACGTCGGGCCCGCGCCCTCGTCGAGGTAGGCCGGGAACGCGCCGAGATCGCCGTCGACGCGCACCTCCCGCAGGGGGAAGTCGAAGGCGTCGGCCGGGTCCGCGGGGTAGTAGTAGCCCCCAACGCTGACCCGCTCACCGGCGTCGATGCTGCCGGTCAGCACGTCCACGGAACGGGAGACGGTGGTCGTGTCCCGGGCGACGATGTCGGTGATCTGGGCGAAGCCGCCGTCGCCGTCGTCGAGGTCGTAGGCCCCGGGGCGCGAAGAGGCCTCCGTCCGCTCCAGCGTCACGGTGGCAGCGGTCGCCGACCGGACCGCGAGCAGCGGCTCTGGACGCCCGCCGCCACCGGGCGTGAGGATCTGGTTCGAGTAGTGCCAGCCGATCCCGCCGAGCGCGAGCATGCCCAGGAGCGCGACGACGCCGGCCAGCCAGCCGATGATGCGCACGGGCGCCCGTCAGCCCTGCAACAGCAGCCACACGAGGCCGGCGAAGACGACGAGCCCCACCACCAGGGTTGCGATGCGGAAGGGGACGCCGGCGGCGCGAGGACGCTCGGACGGCGCGTCGCCGCCCGCCGCGAAGGCGCGGAAGGTGGCCGTGTCGGCGCCGGGGTCGAGTTCGTCCGGGGGAGGCTGCTCGCTCATGACGCCGTAGGGTAGTCGCCGAGCCCGTGGGCGAGGAACCGGGCGAGCGCCTCCCCGGCGATCACGAGATTGGCCTCCGGCACGTGCTCGCCGGCCTGGTGCGCCTGGGCGGTCAGTCCGGGGCCGTAGTTCAGCGCCGGGACACCGGCCTCGGAGAACCGGGCGACGTCGGTCCATGCCTGCTTCGGCCCGACCGGCGCACCGGCCGCGGCGACGAAGCGCTCGACGAGCGGGTCACCCCGCCGGGGACGGCCGGCCGGGGCACGGTCGACGACGATGACGTCGTCGGCCTCGGACAGCATTTCCGCGACGCGGCGCTCGGCCTCGGCCAGGGTCTTGTCCGGGGCGAACCGGTAGTTGACGTTCACGGTGAAGCGGTCCGGGACGACGTTGCGCGCGCTCGCCGTGGACGCCTGCGTCGCTGTGAGCACCTCCCGGAAGACCAGACCGTCCACGGCGACGTCCTCGGCCGGGCGGCCGTGGAGCCCGGTGAGGAACGCGCCCGCCTTCGTGAGCGCGTTCTCCCCCTGCCACGGCCGCGCCGCGTGCGCGGCCCGGCCGGTGAAGACGGCCTCGGCGTGCAGCGCCCCCATGCAGCCGAGCTGGACGGTGAGGTCCGTCGGCTCGAGGACCACCGCGAGCGCGGCGGCGCGCAGGGCGGGGACCGCGTCGAGCAGGGGCCCGAGCTCGTTGCCCTCGTGCGGGCCCTCCTCCCCGGCGTAGGCGACGAGCAGGAGGTTCGCCCGTCCCGCCCGCAGGTCGGGATCCTCGAAGCAGTGCATCCCCACCGCGAGGCCCGCTTTCATGTCGCTCGCCCCGCGTCCGACGATGCGGTCGCCGTCGCGGCGCGGGATGCGGTCGGCGTCGGTCGGGGGGACGACGTCGGTGTGGCCGACGAGCAGCACGGTCGGGCGGCGCGGGTCGGGCGTGCCGACGACGAGCGAGTGGCCGACGCGCTCGACGTGCTCGCCGGCGTAGCGCCGTTCGAGCCAGTCGGCGATCGGCCCCTCGTCCCCGGTGACGCAGAGCAGGCCGAGCAGTTCGAGCAGCAGGTCGCCGAGCCCGGTCGCCGTCATACGGGAACGTCGTGGTCGCGGAGCGCGTCGTTCAGCGAGACCTTCGTGTCCGTCGAGGCGGACCGCCGGCCGATGATCAGCGCGCACGGCACCTGGTAGGTGCCGGCCGGGAACTGCTTCGGCCGGGTGCCGGGGATGACGACGGAGCGGGGCGGGATCCGGCCGCGGTGCTCGACCGGCTCGGCCCCGGAGACGTCGATGATCCGCGTGCTCGACGTCAGGACGGTGGCGGCGCCGAGGACGGCGCCGGCGCCGACGACCACGCCTTCCACGACGATGCAGCGGGAGCCGACGAACGCGTCGTCCTCGACGATCACGGGGCGGGCGCCGGGCGGCTCGAGGACGCCGCCGATGCCGACGCCGCCGGCGAGGTGCACGTTGCGGCCGATCTGGGCGCACGAGCCGACCGTCGCCCAGGTGTCGACCATCGTCCCGGCGCCGACCCGCGCGCCGATGTTGACGTAGCTCGGCATCAGCACGGCGCCGGACTCGACGAACGCGCCGTGGCGGACGACGGCTGGCGGGACGACCCGCACCCCGGCGGCCGCGTAGCCCGTCTTCAGCGGCACCTTGTCGTGGTACTCGAACGGGCCGACCTCGATCGTCTCCATCCCGCGCTGGCGGAAGCTCAGCAGCACGGCCCGCTTCAGCCACTCGTTCACGACCCAGTCGCCCCCGCGTGGCTCGGCGATCCGCGCCTCGCCGCGGTCGAGCAGCGCGAGCGCCTCCCCGACCGCGGACCGCGCCTCGGGGGTGCCGTGGGTCCCGTCGGCGTACGCCGCGTCGATGACCTCCCGCAGGGCCTCAGTCATGGCCGGGCAGCGTCCCCGACGCGATGGCGTCGCGCCAGATGGCCACCGCCTCCTTGCAGCCCTCGACGCTGGGGACCAGCGCCAGCCGCAGCCAGCCCCTGCCGGCGGGCCCGAACGCGCGCCCCGGCGAGGCGATCACCCGGTGACGGAGCAGCGCCTCGGCGTAGGCGGCGTCGTCGCCACCCGGCGCGGCGAACCACAGGTAGAAGGTCGCCGCGCTGCCCGACACCGCGATGCCGGCCCCGTCGAAGAAGTCGAGGACGATGGCGCGCTTGGCGTTGAACACCCCCCGGCGCTGGACCGCATGGGTGTCCTCGCCCCATGCGGCGATGGCCGCGTGCTGGACGAACTCGGGTGACGCCGTGCCGATGTTCGGGCGCAGGATCCGCTGCGCGCGGATCAGATCGGGGTCGCCGACGAGCGCGCCGCAGCGGTAGCCCGTCATCCCCGAGCGCTTCGACAGGCTGAACGCCACCACCAGGCCCTCCAGATCGTCCGCCGCGGCCTGGAGCGCGGACGGTGGCCGGGGGCCCTCCTCGGGGTGGATGTCGGCGTAGCACTCGTCGCTGGCGAGCACGAGGCCGCGGTCGCGGGCCGTGTCCAAGGCACGCCGGTGGTAGTCGAGATCGACGACCGCGCCCGTCGGGTTGTGCGGGTAGTTGACCCAGGCGATGCAGGCCGCATCCAGGCGCCGGCTCGCCAGGTCCCCGAGCTCCAGCCGCCAGCCCGTCTCGTGCGCCAAGGTGACCGGGTCGCTGGTGCCGCCGGCGAACAGCTGCCCGCGCTCGTAGACGAGGTAGCCCGGATCCCCCCAGAGCACGGCACGGCGGTCGCCGTGCGGGTCGAGGATCCCGAGAGGCAGGTGGAAGATCGCCTCCTTGCTCCCGGCGGTCGGGAGGACGTGGCGGTCGGGGTCCACCCGCACGCCGAAGCGCCGCTCGACCCACGCGGCGATCGCGGCGCGCAGCTGCGGCAGGCCGGCCGCGGTCGGGTACTGGCTCACCTCCCCGAGCCCCTCGATGAGCGCCTGCCGCACGAAGGGGGGCGTCGGCTCGACCGGGTCGCCGACCGAGAAGTCGTGCAGGGGGACCCCCTCGGCGGCCATGGTCCGGGCCAGGTCCTGGAAGGCGGCCAGGGGATAGGTGCCCAGCCGCTCAAGCAGAGGGTTCATTCCGCCGATCGTAACCGGGTGGGTCAGGCGGGAACCTCGCACCGCGGCCAACCGTCGAAGACTCGGCACCGAACAGGGTGTGTGAGAAGGATTCTCGGGAACAGTTCGCCCCTTCCCGTTGTTGGGTACGTAGTAGGCATGTGAAACGGAGCACAAGAGCACAAGACGCAAGAGGAGCGACACATGAGTGTCCCCGACGACCTCCTCGACCTCTACTTCAGTGAGCTCGGCAAGGTTCGGCTGCTGACGGCCGAGGACGAGGTTCGTCTCGCCAAGACCATCGAGGCGGGCACCGAGGCGCAGCGCAAGATCGATGCCGGTGACGTCCGTCACCGGGAGGAGTTGGAGCGCACGGTCCGCGAGGGCCGCGCGGCCTTCGACCACTTCGTGGCCGCGAACCTGCGGCTGGTCGTGAGCGTGGCCGCGCAGTTCTCGAAGCGGTCGACGCTCGACCTCGGCGAGCTGATCCAGGAAGGCAACCTCGGCCTGCTCCGCGCCGTGGAGAAGTTCGACTGGCGCCGCGGGTACAAGTTCTCGACGTACGCGACCTGGTGGATCCGTCAGGCCATCCAGCGGGGTGTCGCCGGCAGCGAGCGGACGATCCGGCTGCCGGTGGCCCTGCACGACGCGCTCGTGAAGGTCCGGGCCGCGTCCGCCAGGCTCGAGTCCGAGACCGGCCGGGAGGCCACGATCGACGAGTTGGCGGCAGCGACGAAGCTGACGCCGGCGAAGGTGGTCCGCGCGCTCGAGGGCGACCACCCGATGACCTCGCTCGACCGCCCGGTCGGCTACGACAGCGACGCGAGCGACCTCGGCGAGTTCGTCGCCATCGCGGAGGACTCCCCCGCCGAGGAGGTCGTGGAGCGCAGCTTCATGCAGGGCCTGTTCCAGATGGCGCAGGATCGCCTGGACGATCGCAGCTGGTACGTCCTGCAGCGCCGCTACGGCCTCGACGGCGGGCAGGCGCTGACCCTGGACGCGCTCGGCCGCGAGCTCGGGCTGTCGCGCGAGTCGGTCCGCAAGATCGAGAACCAGGCGCTGGCCCGGCTCCAGCAGGAGCTCGGCGCCGCCGCCTGATCCGGCCGGAGAGGGGCCCGGCCACCTGCGGGTGGCCGGG
>JACCXR010000513.1 GCA_013696915.1 Euzebyaceae bacterium | reverse complement strand
CTGCCGTGCCGGCGCCTCCGGACGTGCGCTGGCACCGCTGGCGCCCCGGAGAGCGGCGCCGCCTGGACTATCGCCTCTTCATCGGCCCGCCGGACCCGCACGCCTACGACCCGTTCCTCCGCCACCTCTACGACCGGCACCGGCGCGAGCACCACCCCGCACCGTGGATGTCGGCCCCTCCCGCGGCGGCGCTTACCGCATACGGGCTCCACCGGTGGCACTGGCACCCCGAGCACGACGCGCTCTACGAGACCGCCGCCTTCGACCGGGTCCACCCCCAGCTCGACCGGCCGCACATGCACGTCGGGTGGGTGAGCGGCGCCCCGTGGGCGCACGCCCTGCTCTCCTACGGTCGCCGGAGCGCCACCGCCGTGTACGTGGATGCGGCCACACGGGTCCTGGACAAGATCGCCGGTGCCCGGACCCCCGCGGGGACGTCGTGGGGGATGTGGACGCTCGAGCGCGGCTGGCGGGCCGGCTGGAACCCCGACCAGGGATGGCTGCACGCGCGGACCCTCGCCGAGGCCACCCTGTGCCTGATCCGCGCCGCCCGGCTGGAGGACCGGGAGGGCGTGGCCCATCCCGACTGGGTCCGGGCCGTGGCGGACAACCTCCGGTTCGCGGCGAGCCGGCAGGACGCGTCGGGCACCTCGGCTCGTACTACGACCACCAGACGGGTGCCGTGACGGAGCGGGGGTCCGCGGCGGGGATGCTGTGGATCGCGGCCCTGGTCGAGGGGGCGGGGCTGCTCGACGACCCGGGCCTCCTCGCCACCGCCCGCCGGGCCGGTGACCACTACGCCGGCTTCGTCGAGGACGCGTTCATCTACGGTGCCCCGGAGGACGTGCACCTGGCACCGACCTCCGAGGACGCCTACAACGCGCTGATCGCCTACGTCGCCCTGCACGAGGCGGACGGCGACGGGCGGTGGCTGCGGCTCGGGCAGCGGGCCGCCGACTGGATGATGACCTTCCGCTGGACCTACAACGTCGCGTTCGACCCCCGGACCCTGCTCGGACGGTATGACTTCCGCAGCCGCGGCGCCGACCAGGCGTCCCCGTCCAACCAGCACCTCCACGCCTACGGCCTGATCTGCCTGGGCGAGCTCGCCCGGCTGTGGCGTCTGACCGGCGACGACCACTACGTCCAGCGCGCCCGGGACAACCTCGACTGCTTCCTGCAGCTCATCGCCCGCGTGGACGGCGACTTCAACGCGGGCAGGGGCATGGTCACGGAGCGCTACTACCAGACGAACTGCTTCCAGCCGAAGGGGTCGGTGCTGACGCTGTCGCACGCCTGGTGCGTCGGCGTCACGCTCCACGGATGCCTGGTCGCCATGGACGACCCGGAGGCGTTCCCGCCACACCACGCGGACGTACAGGCTGGCGATGGATGAGCTGCGCTTCCCCGACGGCTTCCTCTGGGGGCTGGCGACGTCCGCGTACCAGATCGAGGGGGCGGCCCGCGAGGATGGCCGCGGCGAGTCGGTCTGGGACCGCTACTGCCGCACCCCCGGCCGGGTCGCCGGCGGCGCCACGGGCGACGTGGCCTGCGACCACTACCACCGGGTCGACTCCGATGTCGGCCTGCTCGCCGAACTCGGCGTGGGCTCCTACCGCTTCTCGGTCTCGTGGACCCGCATCCTGCCGACCGGCACGGGAGCCCCGAACGGCCGCGGGTTGGACTTCTACGACCGTCTGGTCGACCGGCTGCTGGAGCGCGACATCGCACCGACGGTGACGCTGAACCACTGGGACCTGCCCCAGGCCCTCCAGGATGCGGGCGGCTGGACGGCGCGCGCCACCGTGGACCGTTTCGACGAGTACGCCGCCGCGGTGTTCGCGCGGCTCGGGGACCGCGTCCCCCGGTGGATCACGCACAACGAGCCGTGGTGCATCGCCGTGCTCGGCTACTGGCGCGGCGTGCACGCGCCGGGCGTCGCCGGCGACCTGCCCGCCGCCCTGGCGGCGGCTCATCACCTGCACCTGTCCCACGGTCGGGCGGTGCGGACGTACCGGGAGCAGGGCCATCCCGGAGCGATCGGCATCACGTTGAGCCTCGCGCCGCACAGCGCGTGCTCCGGCAGCGACGCCGACGGCGAGGCGGTCCGGCTGTCCGACGGCTACTTCAATCGCTGGTTCCTCGACCCGGTCCTGCGCGGGAGGTACCCCGACGACATGGTCCGCCACTTCAGCGGCCTCGCCGGCCCGCTGGACTTCATCCGCCCCGGCGACGCGGCCGCAGCCGACGCGGGCATCGACTTCCTGGGCGTGAACTACTACCAGCCGCGCGTCGTCCGGGCGGCGCCCGGTCAGTACCTCGGATGGGAGGTGCTCGACGAAGGCTCGGGCGGCCCCAGGACCGCCATGGGATGGGAGATCGCCCCCGGCGGGCTCACCGACCTGCTCGTGCGGCTGGCGCGGGACCACCCCGGCACGCCCCTGTTCGTCACCGAGAACGGTGTGGCGCTCGAGGACCGGCTCTCCGACGACGGGGCCGTCCACGACCCCGTCCGCGTCGCCTTCCTGCGCGATCACTTCGTCGCCGCGCACCGGGCGATCGCGGCCGGCGCGGACCTCCGGGGCTACTTCGTGTGGTCCTTCATGGACAACTTCGAGTGGGCGCTGGGCTACCGGCCGCGCTTCGGGGTCGTCTACGTCGATTACGGGACCCTCCGGCGGATCCCGAAGGACAGCGCCCGCTTCGTGCGCGAGGTGTTCACCCGCAACGCGGTGCGGCCGGACGGAGATGATTCCGCATGACGGAGCAGGTCCGCGTCGACGCACGTGCCGACGGCCCGCACGTGCGGGCGGCGTCCTACGTCCTCTGGGTGCCCGCCGGGAAGCCGTACGCGCTGCTCGCCGACCGCCACGGCGTGCCCTGGTGCGAGCTGTTCCTGGCCCCGAGCCTGCACACGCTGGGCGCGCTGGACGACACGACGCGGCTGCACCCCGCGCGCGTCGAGGCGACGGACGACGGGCAGCGCGTCACCGTCGACGCGGAGAGCACGGCGTGGATCTCCAAGCGGATCACGCTCGACTGCCACCCGGAGCGGCTGCGCCTGTCCGTCACGGTCCAGGGCCACGCCGCGCTGACCGACGTCCACCTCCTCGGCGGCCACTACTCCGGCGACCCGCGGCACGGCAGCGGGTTCTTCCCCAGCGGGGCGGACTTCCGCAGCGTGTTCAACCCGGAGCCGTGGGGCTCCGAGCGCCGCGTGCTGCCCGCAGGGGAGTCGACCGCGCTGGACGTTATGGGGGGCCCAGTCCCGGGGAAGGAGCATTGGTTCTTCACCCCTCCGCCGTTCTGCCTGGCCGCCAGCCGCGCCGCCCCCCCGGACGTGGTCGACGATCTGCCGGCCGGGCCTTGGCTGGTGATGGGCCTCGGCGCCGCCGCCGGTGACCAGCACTTCACGGCGCTGCACTACGAGGCGGCCGAAGCCGCCTTCTGGATCCGGCTGGCCTACGAGGGACAGACGCGCGTCGACGGCAGCTTCACCGCCCCGTCGCTGCTCTTCTCGTTCGACGCGCCGGACCCCTACGCCGGCATCGGCGCCTACGTCGCGGACCTGAAGGAACTCGGCTACCTGCAGGCCGTCGAGCGGGCCGCGGCGCCCCGTTGGTGGTCGGAGCCGATCTTCTGCGGCTGGGGATCCCAGTGCATCCTGGCCGGGACGCGCGGCGGCCGGCCGGCCGACCATGCGACGCAGGCGAACTACGACGACTTCCTCGGCGCGCTCGCCCGCCGGGGGCTTGTTCCCGGCACGGTCGTGCTCGACGACAAGTGGCAGGCCGAGTACGGCACGTGCGCCGCCGACCCCGGCAAGTGGCCCGACCTGCGGGGCTGGATCGGCGCCCGGCACGCGGAGGGGCGCCGGGTGCTGCTGTGGTGGAAGGCCTGGGACCCCGAGGGCCTGCCGGACGACCTCTGCGTCCGCAACGCGGCCGGGGTGAGGGTGGCCGCCGACCCGTCGAACCCCGCCTACGAGGCCGCGCTACGCGCCAGCGTCCGGCGCATGCTCGCCCCCGGCGGCTACGACGCCGACGGGTTCAAGGTCGACTTCTCGGCGCGCACGCCGAGCGGACCGGTCTGCGCCGGCACGGCGTCGCGTGGGGGGTCGAGCTGCTGCACCGCCTGCTGGCGATCCTCTACGACGAGGCGAAGCGCACGAAGCCCGACGCCCTGGTCATGACCCACACGCCGAACCCGCACTTCGCCGACATGGCCGACATGATCCGCCTGAACGACGTGAACACGCGCGCGCCGGTGGTCCCTCAGATGACGCACCGCGCCAAGGTGGTGGCGGCCGCGTGCCCCGACCTGATCGTCGACACCGACAACTGGCCGATGCCCGACCCCGAGACCTTCCGCGAGTACGTCCGGGGCCAGCCGGCTCTCGGTGTCCCGTCCCTGTACTACGCCACCCACCTCGACCGCTTCCCGCCGTGGACGAAGGAGCGGACGCACGTGGGGTGGGACCATTACCTGGAGCTGCGGGCGGAGGCCGGTTCGCCGATCACCGAGCCGCTCGCCTCGCACGAGGAGCTGACCGCGGAGGACTACGCGGTCGTCAGGGACGCCTGGCGGGCCGCACGGAAGGGAGCGCGCGATGCGTGACAAGGTGCGGGGTGGCGTCACCCTCGCGGAGCTGCTGCCCGACGCCCAGAGGGGCGGGTACGCGGTGCCGGCGTTCTCCGCCCGGTACCTCGCGTGCGTCCGCCCGGTCGTCGAGGCGGCGGTCGCCGAGCGGTCCCCCTTCGTCGTCGAGATCAGCCAGCGCGAGCTCGCCTGGTTCGACCTGACGCCGGAAGCGTTCCGCGACGAGGTCGAGCGGGTCGTCACCGACCTGCGCGTGGACCTGCCGTTCGGCCTGCACCTCGACCACACCTGGACCTCCGAGCTCATCACCGCGGCGATGGACGCGGGCTTCACGTCGGTCATGATCGACGCGTCCGCCGAGCCGCTCGAGGAGAACATCGCCCGCACCCGCGACGTCGCGCGGGAGGCGCACCGGCGGGGCGTCAGCGTCGAAGCCGAGCTGGGCCGTCTCACCACCACCGACCGCATGGAGACCGAGGGGGGTCCGGAGTCCTACACCGACCCCGACGAGGCCGGGCGCTTCGTCGCCGAGAGCGGCTGCGACGCGCTGGCCGTGTCGGTCGGCACCGCCCACGGCGTCTACCCGGCCGCCGGGCCCACGATCGACTTCGACCGTCTGGCGGCCATCCGCGCCGCGGTCGCGGCCACCCCGATCGTGCTCCACGGGGGGTCCGGACTGCCCGCGGACCTCGTCGCCCGCGCGGTCGGCATGCCCGGCGGGGGCATCTCCAAGATGAACATCGCCACCGACCTCGAACAGGCCCTGCTCGCAGGCATGAGCGGGCTGGAGCGGATGACCTCCGCCGAGCTCGACGCCCTCGACGCCGACCTCCGCGCGAGAGGCCTGGCGGCGGTCCGGGACGTCGCCGTCGACAAGATCCACCTCCTGCACGCCGCCGGAAGGGCAAGGCGATGAAGCCGGCGACGGTTGACGAGGACGCGTCGCCCCGGGCTGTGTCGACTGAAGGCGGGATTCGCCGACTCCGTCGACACAGGCCGGGTCTCAAGGGGTGGGGTCCGACCACTGCTGCAGGTGGCGGAGGCTGCGCTGGACGTCGTCGAAGACGTCCTTCGGGTTGTCCTGCTCGACGATGTACCAGCGGACGCCGGCGGCGTCCCCCGCGGCGAGGAGGTCGTCCCACGGCAGCACGCCGGCGCCGACCGGCGCGTCGTTCCGATCGGCGTCGCCGGCCATGTCCTTCGCGTGCAGGAGGGCGACCCGGCCGGTGTGGCGCCGGAGCAGTTCGA
>JACCXR010000043.1 GCA_013696915.1 Euzebyaceae bacterium | reverse complement strand
TTTTTTTTTTTGGTGGTGGGGGGGGGGTTGGTGTGGGGGGGGTGGGGGTGTTTGTGGGGGGGGGTGTTTGTTTGTGTGGGTTTTTTTACCTCGTCCTTTTTTAAAACGGGGCGAGGGGCCTGACGGCCAACGACCTCGCGGACGCCGCGACCGCGGAAGGCGGTGCGCTACGGTACCGGCATGTGCCGGAGCATCCAGATCCTGCGGGGGGCCGACCCGCCCGCCACCGACGCCGAGATCCGCGAGGCCGCGCTCCAGTACGTCCGCAAGATCAGCGGCTACCGGAGCCCGTCGAAGACCAATGCGGCGGTGTTCGAGGCCGCCGTCGACGAGGTGGCCGCGGCCACCCGGCGGCTGCTCGACGGGCTCGTCGCGGCTCCCGGATCGAAGCGTCCCGTGCCGGTTCAGCGCCTCCGGGCGACCTCGTAGGCCGGTGCGCCGGCCCTAGTCCTGCTCACCCCGCCACGTCTGCACACCCGCCCGCAGGAGGGCGGTCTTGTAGCCGACGATCAGCGCGCCGTTGGCGAGGTAGAGCCACAGGCCGAGCAGGATGACCGCAGCGAAGGCGCTCGAGCCGTACCGCTCCTCGAAGTCGGCCCCCAGACGCAGGTAGACGACATAGCCGATCGAGACCACGGTGATCGCGCCCGCGGCCCAGCCAGCGCCGCGGAACGCCGCGCCGACGCCGACGTCGGCGGGGGAGAACAGGCCGTACAGGAGGGCCAGGATCGCCGTGAGGGCCGCGACGGCGATCAGCCCGGCCAACGCAAGCCCGAGCACACGGACGACCACCTGCTCGCCCAGCAACTGCGGTAGGAACAGGACGACGAGCAGCGCGCCGAGGATGAGCAGCGGCAGCAGGGCGATGAGGACCACGACGAGCACGCGCCCCCGCAAGCCGTCCATGCGGCGCCGCCCGGTCGGCGTGAGGCGGTCGAAGGCCCGCGCCAGGCCCGCCCCGTACGCCGTCGCCGGCCACAGGGCCGCGAGGACCGACGTCCATCCCAGCGTGGCCGCGACCTCGACGAGCTGGAGCAGCATGCCGTCGGCCCCCATCTCGGCCGGCGCCAGCGCCGCCAACTGCTCCCCGAGCTGGCTGATGCGCTCGTCGCCGGCCATGAGCCCCGCGGCCCAGAAGCCGATCAACGCGGTGGGCGGCAGGGAAACGAGGGCGAAGAAGGCGAGGCTGGCGGCCGTCGACAGCGATTCGTCGCTTCTGGCCCACGACACCAGGTGCGCCGTGGGGCCAGGCAGGTAGCGCTCCAGCAGGTCGATCAGACGCCACTGGCGGGCGTCCCGGGGAATGTCCATCCTCCCGTTCTCTCCTCGCCGTCGCCGCGGGACACACCGGCGGGCTACGCGCGGCACTTGCGGCGAACGGGTACGGGTCGTCGAGGGTTGAGCCGGCCGGCGGGTGGCGACATCTTGGGTCCATGCCGCGTCTTCGTCGTGCCGACTGCTCCGGGCCGGGATACACGCGCCGGAAGCAGGGGCGGGGGTTCGCCTACCTCGACAGCCGCAGCGGCGAGCGCGTCCGCGACCCCGAGACGCTGGACCGGATCCGATCGCTGGTCATCCCGCCGGCCTGGACGGCCGTGTGGATCTGCCCGCAGTCCAACGGCCACCTGCAGGCCGTCGGGGTCGACGACCGCGGCCGCCGGCAGTATCTGTACCACGAGCAGTGGCGCACCCGTCGCGACGCCGAGAAGTTCGACCGCATGCTCGCCTTCGCGCGGACGTTGCCGGACCTTCGCGCCGTGTGCGCCGCAGCGCTGGACGGCGACGGGCTGGAGCGGGACCGGGTGCTCGCCTGCGCCACACGGCTGATCGACCTCGGCTTCTTCCGCATCGGCGGTGAGGCCTACGCGGAGGAGAACGGCTCCTACGGCATCACCACGATGCTGAAGCGGCACGTGACGATCGAGGGGGAGGTGATCACCTTCGACTACGTCGCCAAAAGCGGGAAAGAGCGGCTCCACTCCATCGTCGACACCGACGCCCGCGCGGTCGTCGCCGCCCTCAAGCGCCGCCGAGGAGGCGGCGAGGAGCTGCTCGCCCACAAGGTCGGCCGCCGGTGGGTCGACGTCACCGCGCGCGACGTCAACGACTTCATCAAGGCGGTCAGTGGCGAGCACTTCTCGGCCAAGGACTTCCGCACCTGGAACGCCACCGTCCTGGCCTCCGTGGCCCTCGCCGTCTCGGGCACCGTCGCCCGCTCCGAGTCCGGTCGCAAGCGGGCGATCAGTCGCGCGGTGTCGGAGGTCGCGCACTACCTCGGCAACACGCCGGCCGTGTCGCGCAAGTCCTACATCGACCCGCGGGTGTTCGACCGGTACCGCTCCGGGTGGACGATCTCCGGTGCGCTGGACGCGCTGGGGGAGGGCAAGGGCTTCGGCGAGCCGTCCACGCAGGGCCCGATCGAACAGGCCGTGCTCGACCTGCTTCGCATGAACCGCGAGTCGGACGCCCTCGAACGCGTGCCGGCTGCCTGACGCCGCCGCGCGCGGCGGGCGGGGCCGCCGCCCGGCCGGTGCCCACCGCCGCCGTCAACCCGCCCCGCAGGCGGCGCCGTCGAGCTCGTCCAGACGCGCTCGCGTCGACTCCGCGACGACGCTGGGGTCGCCGACCACCAGCAGGTTGACCTCGGCGGGGCCGCAGCTGCCGACGAGTGCCGCGGTGGCCGGCGGCACCCCGGAGTCGATGAGCACGATCGGCGCGGCGCTGTCCGCCGACAGGCCGGCGGCGGCCAGCCCGAACGCCCAGCCGCTGTCATGGCCCCCGTTGACGACGACGAACGAACGCGGCCCGGTCGTCGGTGTCTGCCACAGGTCGGTGGCGATCGCGGCGGCCGTCGCGGTCCGTTCGGGCCCGCTGACCCGCACCGACCCCGGCAGCGACGCCTCGACGGTCGTCGACAGGGCCACGGTGCCGCCGAGTAGCAGGGTCCGGTCGGGGTCGGCCTGGCGGAGCCATTCGGCGACGGCCGGGTGCAGAGCACCGGACGGCGTGAGCACGATCGGCATGCCCGCCCTGGCGCCGAAGCCGCCGCCGGTCACCGAGTCCGCCCAGCCGGAGCTCGGGTTGCCCGGTGCGCCGTAGGCCCGGGCGACGGCGACCTCCCGCCCCGCCGGGTGGCGGGCGCGGACGGCGTCGGCCACCCGCAGGGCCGTCTCGACCCGGGAGGGACCGGCCAGGCGTATGACCGTGTAGCCGGCGGACCGCAGCTGATCCTCGACCGCCGGCGCGATGGCGGCCGGACCGCCCAGCAGGTACACGGTGCCCGCGGCCGGCAGCACCCGCGCGATCTCGGCCGCCGTGCCCGGCGCCAGGGAGTCCGTGGGCGTGAGCAGCAGGGGTCCGTCGCCAGTGAGCGGCGCGCCGGCGAGCGAGTCGGGGAAGGTGTCGTCGCGCGAGAGGACCACGTGGGCGGCGTGCCGGCCGGCGGAGGCGGCGTCGTCGAAGCGCACCCGCGAGATCGCGACGGCGGCCGCGGCGGGGTCGGCGCGGTCGATCCGCCCCGAGACCTGCGGGTCGGCGGGGAAGCCCCGGCCCGCACCGGTCAGCGGCGCGTCGGGAACGGGGGTGGCCGGCGGGTCGGGAGAGGGCACCGGCGTCTCCGAGGGAGCGGGCGAGGACGGCGTCTCGGAGGGAGCCGGCGACACCGACGGCGGGGCCGGGGGCGCCAGCCCGAACGCCGCGCGCACGGTGAGCGCCGCTCGGACCGCCAGCGTGCACGGCGCCGTGCCGGAGCAGCCGGGGGCGTCCCAGCCGTCGAACGTCGAGCCGGCTGCGGCCGAGGCCGTGAAGGTCACGGTCGTGCCCTCGGTGTAGGCGGCGTCGCACGCCGCTCCGCACGCGATTCCTCCGGGGGTGCTCGCGACCGTGCCGGTGCCGGGGCCGGTCCGCTCGACGGTGACGCGGTGGCTGGCGATCGCGAAGCGCGCCGTCACGGTGGTCGGCGAGGTCATGTCCAGCCGGCACGGCCCCGTGCCGGTGCAGGCGCCGTCCCAGCCGGTGAAGACCGATCCCGCCCCCGCCGTGGCCGTCAACGTGACGGTCCTGCCGTACCGCATGCTCGCGGAGCACGTCGTCCCGCAGTCGACGCCGTCCGGTGCGCTCGTGACCGTCCCGGCGCCCGGCCCGCTGAGCGCGACGTCCAGCCGGCGGTACCGGGGCCCGAACGTCGCTGTGACGGTGCGCGCGCGGTCCATCGTGACGGTGCAGGCGCCGGTCGAGCCGCACGCCGGCGCGCCTGTCCAGCCCTGGAACGTCGAGTTGGCCGCCGCGGCGGCCGACAGCGTCACGACCGCCCCGGGCCGGTACGCGGCCGTGCACGACGTCCCGCACGCGATCCGCCCGTCACCGCTGGTGACGGTGCCGGCGCCGGTCCCGGCGGTGCGCACCGCCAGTGGCTCGTCCGCGCCGGCCGACAGGTTGAGGTGGACGTGCCCGACCAGCCCGGGTGTCTGCGTGTGCGTGCCGACCTGGAGATAGTAGGTCCGGCCCGCGACCGCCTGGAACGACACCGCGGACTTGAGGTTGCCGGCCGCGTCGTCGTCGCACGCCACCAGCAGGAGGTCGTCGAGCGCCGCGCCGCGGTAGACGGCGAGCACCGTGTCGGCGGTGAAACTGCCTCGGGTGTCGGCGGTGACGTCCCGGGTGGTCGGCGGACGGTAGCGGTACCAGACCGTCCGGTTCATCGCAGCGGTGCCGCAGGTCCGCGGCTCGCCGGCCTCGACCGACGCCAGGATGGTGCTCTGGCTGTTCCGGTAGGACAGCGCCCCGACGGGCAGGGCGCCGGCGAAGTGGTCGTTGGCGGCGGGGATGCCGGCGGCCACGAGGATGCGGATGCGCCGGGCGAGGGGGGCCGGGGCGGCGGGGTCGCGGTCGGTGACCGGTGCGCCGGAGGTCCGGAGCCGGCCGAGGAGTTCGTCGACCGGTGCGGTCGGTTCGCGCTGGCGGAGCAGCGCCCATGCGCCGGCGACGTGCGGCGCCGCCATGGACGTCCCCTGGAAGGCCTGCATCCCGCCGCCCGGCACAGAAGACAGAACGGCCTCACCCGGCGCGGCGAGGTCGACGGACGGGCTGGTGTTCGAGAACGCCGACAGTCGGTCGCCGGCGCTGGTCGACGTGACCGTCACCGCGCCGGAGATGCAGGCGGGGAAGCTGACGGCGTCCGACCACCCGGCGTTGCCCGCCGCCACGACGGTCGGGATCCCGACGGACGCGAGGTTCGCCACGGCGGCGGTGTAGGCCGGGTTGCGGCCGTCGCAGGAGCCGGTGTGCCGGCCGGCGCCCAGGCTCAGGTTGACGGCGGCGATGCGGTGGGCGTCCCGCTTGGCGTACGCGTACTCCAGGCCGGCGATCTGGTCGCTGGTGTAGCTCAGGGCGCACACCGCGTCGCCCCCGCAGCTGGTCTGGGAGCTCACCCGTGAGAAGACCTGGACGGCCACCACGCCTGCTCCCCGGGCCACGCCCGAACCGTTCGCGGCGCTGCCGGCGGCGATGCCCGCGACGTGCGTGCCGTGGCCGCACGCGGTGGGCGCGTAGCCGCAGGGCGCGGCCGCGCCGGGACCGGTGGCCTCGGGGCCGCCGCCGGGGCAGCTGTCCTGTGAGAAGCAGGCCTCGGCGACGACGCGACCGCCGAGGAACGGGTGCGACGATGCGACCCCGGTGTCGAGGACGGCCACCGACCAGCCGGCTCCGGCGACGCCGAGGTCGTGCAGCTGCGGGGCCTGGACGATCCGGCTGGTCTCCACGGGGACCGCCGCCGCCGGCAGCGGCTCGTCCTCGGTGACGCTGGCGACGACGTCGGAAGCGCCCAGTGCGGCGATCCCGCCGGGGGGCAGCTCGGCGGCGACGAAGGGGATGGTCTGGAACGTGCGGACGGCCCGCCCGCCGGCTGCCGACAGCGAGCTGGCGAGCGCCCGTCCGCTCTCGCGGAGTCGGTGGCGCTGGTCGGCGGCCGCCGCGGACGTCAGCGCGCCCTCGGGGACGAAGCGGGTGCGGAGCCCGACGATGACGCGGACATGGCCGTCGCGCCGGGCGATGGCGCCGAGACGGTCGAGGACGGCCTCGGCCGGCCGCTGTGCGGTGGCGTCGAG
>JACCXR010000504.1 GCA_013696915.1 Euzebyaceae bacterium | reverse complement strand
TCATCGCGGAGCGGCCACGGCCGCACCGGCCGGCGCCCGCCGACGTCCGGCTCTCCGGCTTCGGCGTCCGCCACGCCGGGGGCGGCGGGATCCGGGGGGTCGACCTGCACCTGCCCGCCGGGTCCTTCACCGTCGTCTGCGGGACGGTCGGCGGCGGCAAGACGACCCTGCTCCGGGGCCTGCTCGGGCTCGCCGGCCCGGCCGAGGGCACGGTGCGCTGGGACGGAGCGGTCGTCGACGACCTGGCCGCCCACATGGTGCCGCCCAACTGCGCGTACGTCCCGCAGGCGCCGCGGCTGTTCAGCGCGACGCTGCGCCAGAACCTGCTGCTCGGCCGCGCCGCCGCGCCGGGCGAGGTCGGCTCCGCCCTGCACACCGCGGCCTTCGACGCCGACGTCGCGGCCATGACCGACGGTCTGGAGACCGTCATCGGGCCGCGGGGGGTGCGCCTGTCGGGCGGGCAGCTCCAACGCGCCGCCGCCGCCAGGGCGCTGGTCGCCGACGCGGCGCTCCTGGTCCTCGACGACCTCTCGAGCGCACTCGACGCGGCCACCGAGCAGCGTCTCTGGTCGCGGCTGCTCGCGCCCCGCCCGGGCGCCGGCAGCCCCCCGACGGTGCTCGTCGTCTCACACCGGGCGGCGGCACTGGCGCACGCGGACCAGGTCGTCGTCGTCGAGGACGGGCGCGTCCGGGCGATCGGCACTCTGGCCGCGCTGCGGGCCGACGGCATCGACCCCCTCGGCCGCGCCGCCGCCGGCTGACCCCGCCACGGGGTCTGTCGAGTCAGTTACGCGAGCCGTAACGGAGCCGACAGGCCCCGGGTGGAGCGGCCGGGCAGGACGGCGCCGAGGAGCCGCTGGCCGTCCGTCGAGCCCAGGAGCGCGTCCACGGCGTGCTCGGGGTGGGGCATCAGGCCGGCGACGTTGCCGGCGGCGTCGGTGACGCCCGCGATGTTCCCGATTGAGCCGTTCGGGTTGGCGGCCGGCGTCAGCTCGCCGGAGGCGTCGCAGTAGCGGGCCAGCACCTGCCCGGCATCGGCGAGGGCGTCGGGATCGTCGTGGACGTAGCGGCCCTCGCCGTGCTTGACCGGGATCCGCAGGACGTCCCCGGGACGGCACCCGCCGGTCCAGAACCCGGAGGCCTCGACGCGGACGTGCTGCTCCCGGTGGACGAAACGGAGGTTGGCGTTGCGGGTGAGCGCCCCGGGCAGCAGTCCGGCTTCGCACAGCACCTGGAAGCCGTTGCAGATCCCCAGGACGGGGCCGCCCCGCCCGGCGAACTCGCGCAGCGCACCCATGACGGGCGCGAAGCGGGCGATGGCGCCGCAGCGCAGGTAGTCGCCGTAGCTGAACCCCCCGGGGAGCACGGCCGCCTCGACGCCCCGCAGGTCCGCCTCGCCGTGCCAGAGCAGGACCGGCTCTGCCCCGATCGTGGCGAGCGCCAGCGCCGCGTCCCGCTCGTCGCAGGAACCGGGGAACTGGACGACTCCGACGCGCATATGCCGACAGGGTACGACCGCGGCGCCCTCAGCCGGCGACCGCCACGCCGGCGCTCCGCCGCGCAGGGCGGCCGAACAGCCAGCCCTGGCCCCAGTCCACGCCGAGCGCGCGGGCGGCGTCCGCCTGCGCCTCGGTCTCGAGGCACTCGGCGATCACGGTCCCGCCAAGGTCGTGTGCCATCTCGGTGATGGCCGGACGACCGCGGTCGACGCGTCACCGGGAAGACCCTGGACCAGCTCACGGTCGATCTTCACGACGTCGGGCTTGATCGACGCGAGCAGGTTGAGCGACGAGTAACCGGCGCCGACGTCGTCGAGCGCGACGCGGCAGCCGCGTGAGCGGTAGTGGTCGAGAATGGCCAGCAGGTGGCCGCGTTCGTCGACGCGGTGGCTCTCCACGACCTCGAACACGAGCTGCGACCTGCTGATTCCCGCCTCGTCCGCCGCCCGCTCCGTGCTCTGCAGGCACAGCTCCGGCCGGTAGATCGAGGTCGGGACGAAGTTGACGAACAGCAGGTCGGAGCCCAGCCAGCCGCCGGCATTGCGGATCGCGGTCTCGCGGCCGATCCGGTCCAGGATGTGGACCCGCCCGGTGGCCTCCGCCATGCCGAACAGCCGGTCGGGGGTGATCTCCCGGCCGTCCAGATCGGCCCGCAGCAGCGCCTCGTGGCCGATGACCGCCCCGGAGACGAGGTCGACGATCGGCTGGTACCGCGAGTAGAACGCGCTCTCGTCGTCGAGCAGGCCGTGCAGCTCGGCGTGCGTGCGCCGGCCCTCCAGTCGGGTGAGCAGCGGGGCGCCGAGCGCCGCCGCGACCAGGGCGTTGCCAGAGAGGTCCGGCGCGGCCCACGTCGCCCGGACCTCCGCGGCCTCGGTGGGGCTCAGCGCCGCGGTCGCGGCTTCGGGGAATCGCTCGACGTTGTCGCCTTCGAGCCGGAGCAGTCCGGGCTGGCTCACGGCTCGCAGTTCCAGGTCGGCGGCGACGCGGTCGAGTAGTCGCGTCACGTTGCGGTGCCGCCGAGGCCGACCAGGAGGGTCTCGCCGGGCGCCTGCGGCGCCGCGCTGCCGGTCCGGGCCCCCACCGGTCAGTCGAACCCCGCCGCACGCAGGGCGCCGAGCGGGTCCGGCAGCGCGAGCAGCGCCCGGGCGTCGTCGCATCCGCGGCTCGGCCGGCGGTCGGCGAACAGCTCCGCGCACACCGCCGCCTCCGCCCGCCGAGCCGCCAGGGCGGTCTCGGCCGCGGCGGGGTCGCCGGCGAGGAGCGTGGTGTCGTGGACAATCAGCGGCGCGACCCACAGCGGGTCGGTGCGGGCGAAGCGGGCGTTCACGAGCACGACCGGGGGGTCGGCCTGCAGCGTCGCCGTCGAGTCCACTCCCGTCGCCTCGAACTGGGCGAAGCGGACGACGCCGCCGGCGTCCGCGAAGGCCCGGAGCCGTCCGCCGGCGGCCGGGTCGAGCGGTATGTCGCACAGACCGTTCAGCGCGGTGATCAGCACCGTCCGGTCGGCGTCCGTTCCGGCCACCCGGATCCCGTCGAGCGTCGGGCAGAGCCGTGTGACCGGCTGGGGCTCGGAGTCGCCGACGGCGTAGTCGCCCACGGCCGTGGTCAACCCGGCGGCGGGCGGCGGGCGGCGGTTCGCGACCGGCACGCGGTCGGGCCCGAAGACGACGAACGCGCCAACCAGCGCCGCGATGGCCACCGGAATCGAGACGAGCGCCGTCACGACGAACCACCGGGGAAGCAGCTGGTCTGACAGCTCGCCGACCCGGGATCGCCGCCAGGGATCCCCGGCCGGCGCCTGCCGGTTCACCCCCGCTCGACGCGGTAGGTGAACCGCTCGATGACCGGGTTGCAGAGCAGCTCGTTCGCCATGCGGGCGACCCGGGCCTCGAGGTCGTCGCCGTCGTCGACCTCGAGCTCCACATGCTTGCCGACGCGCACGCCGCGCACGCCCGTGAACCCGAGCGCGGGCAGCGCCCGTTCGACCGCCTGCCCCTGCGGGTCGAGGATCTCGTCCTTGAGCAGCACGTCGACGAGCACCCGCACCATCACGCGCTCCAGTCCGCGAACGGGCGCCCGGCGAGCTGCTCGTAGGCGGAGACGTACCGCTCGCGGGTCCGTTCGATGACGAGCGGCGGGAGTTCTGGGGCGGGGGGTTGGCGGTCCCAGTCCTGTGCGGCGAGCCAGTCGCGGACGTACTGCTTGTCGAAGGACGCCTGCGGCCGTCCGGGCTCGTAGTCGTCCGCCGGCCAGAACCGCGACGAGTCGGGGGTGAGCACCTCGTCGATCAGCGTGAGCTCGCCGTCGCAGATGCCGAACTCGAACTTCGTGTCCGCCAGGATGATGCCGCGCTCGGCGGCGTGGTCACGCGCCGCGGAGTAGAGCCGCAGCGTGACGTCGCGGACCTGCTCGGCGCGCTCCCCGCCCACCAGGCCGGCGGCCCGATGGAAGTCGATGTTCTCGTCGTGGCCGACCGTCGCCTTCGTGCTCGGTGTGAAGATCGGCTCCGGCAGCTGCTCCGACTCGCGCAGCCCGGCGGGCAGCGGGACGCCGCAGACGACACCGGTCGCCTGATACTCCTTCCACCCGGACCCGGACAGGTAGCCCCGCGCCACGCACTCCAGCGGCAGCACCTCCGCCCGCCGGCACAGCATCGCCCGTCCCGCCAGCTGCTCCGCGAACGGGGCGAGCACCTCGGGGAAGCGGGCCACGTCGGTCGTGATCCGATGGTCCGCGACCGTGCCGGCGAGCCGATCCAGCCAGAACGCGGTCAGGCCGGTCAGCACCTTGCCCTTGTCCGGCACGACGCTGGGCAGCACGACGTCGAAGGCGCTGATGCGGTCCGACGCGACCAACAGAAGGTCGTCGGAGACGGCGTAGAGCTCGCGGACCTTGCCTGACCCGATCCGGGTGACGCCGTCGAGGTGGTCGAGCGCGGAGAGGTCGGTCATGCCGGCGCAGGCTACCGGGCGGCCGGCCGCAGCACCGCGTCGGTGTGAGTGGTTCGCCCGTTCAGAAGAGGTCGATCAGCCAAGGGCGCGGCGGCGACGACGCGAGCCGGGACCGCGCTGCTGGCGGCTGACCCAGGCACCGGCCTTGCGGAAGTTGCGGCTGGTCGACGTCTCGCCGCCGCGCTGCTCGATCGCCGCGCCCAGGCGGTCGAGCACCCAGGCGACGACGGGGACCGCGACGACGAGCAGCACCCACTGGCGGAACCGGCGTGACAGGAAAGCCCACATGCGTTGAACCCTTCGACGGGAGTTGGTCGTGCGGTACCGATTCCCCGGCCAGGGTATCGACATCCCCATGGCGAACATCGAACGGCGTCGGGTCGTCGTGTCCGGGCTCGTTCAAGGCGTGTTCTTCCGGGCGAGCACCCGGGACGAGGCGCAACGCCTCGGGTTGACGGGGTGGGTCCGCAACCGCGGGGACGGCGAGGTGGAGGCGGAGTTCCAGGGGCCGGCTGATGCGGTCGAGGCCGCCGTGGCCTTCTGCCGCTCGGGGCCGCGCCACGCCGACGTCGAGGAGATCGAGGTCGAGCGCATCGACACGGTGGACGCCGAATCCGGTTTCGCGGTGCGGTGACCGCGACCCTGACCAGCCCCGACAAGCTGCTCTGGCCGCAAGCCGGGTTCACGAAGGCCGATCTGTGGCACTACCTGGAGCAGGTCGCCGGCCGCATGCTCCCGCACATCGCCGGCCGGCCGCTCACCCTGCTGCGCCATCCGAGCGGCGTCGACCGGCCGGGGTTCTTCCAGAAGAACCTCGCCGCCTCCGCCCCCGCGTCCGTGAAGCGGTTCACGGTGTGGACGCCATCATCGCGGCGGGAGGTCGCCTACCCCCTCGCCGACGACCTCGACGACCTGCGATGGCTGGCGAACCAGAACACCGTCGAGTTCCACCACTGGTTCTCCACCACCGCACGGCCAGACCGCCCGGACCTGCTCGTGTTCGACCTCGATCCCGCCGACGCGACCCAGTCGGCGGCGCGGGCGGCGCTGTGGCTGCGGGAGATCCTCGACGGGCTCGGCCTTGCGTCGGCGGTGAAGACCAGCGGCAAGCGCGGCCTGCACGTCTACGTCCCGGTCGAGCGGCGCTACGGGTTCGACGAGCTGCGGGGATTCGGGCTCGCGGTCGTCCGCGTGTGCGCCGCCCGCCACCCCGACGACCTCACCGTGCAGATGCGCAAGGCGGAGCGGGGCGGTCGACTGCTGCTCGACTGGTCCCGCAACGGCGCCGCCCAGACGCTCGCCGCGCCGTGGAGCCCGCGGGCGCACCCGGCGGGGACGGTCTCCACGCCCCTGGAGTGGGACGAGGTCACCGACGAACTCGACCCGACAGCGTTCACGCTGGCGACCGCACCCAACCGGCCGGACCCCTGGGCCACCATGCCGGCGCCCCAGCGGATCGAGCAGGCCCGGCGGGCCCTCGCCGACGCCGGCTTCCCAAGCGTGGACGCGAGCCCGCGCGCCCGCACCCGGGACGCCTGATGACCTCTGGCCGCCGGCTGGCGGCGCCGCTGCTCGACCTCGACGCCGACGTCGACGCCGATCTCGTGAGGTTGGTCGACGGTGGTGACGAGCTCTTGGCGGTGCAAAGATTCGGCGATGACACCTCGGCGCGTCGACCGGACGCAGCCCTGCAGTGGCGCGGAGGCGCGCACTCGACTGCGGGAGGCGCGGCTCTACGGCGAGCGGCCGACCACCTCGAACAGGTCACGGGCGACACAGATCTCGCAGGGACGCTGCGAGTGCTCATCGACCTGAAGGACGCCTGCCACTGCGGCATGAGCAACGTGCGAGCGAAACGCGCACGCAGCGCGGTCCGCAAGGTCGCCCAGCTCGTGGACGCGGCCGGCCAGCGGGTCCGCGGAGGACGAGTCACGACCGGACGCTGCCGCCGCTGCCCTCGACCCGCCACCAGCCTGGCGTGCTCGGTCGGCCGCGGCGAACTCGAGGTAGGCGTCGCTGCCGCGCCCGGCCGTGCGACCGGTTCGCTGTACCGTGCGCGCCGGATCACGCCCGAACGGGAGATCGGAGCCAGCGCATGCAAGCCCCCGCCGTCGGCATCGTCATGGGCAGCGACTCGGACCTGCCGGTCATGCGGCCCGCGTTCGACGCGCTCGTCGAGTTCGATCTCACCGCCGAGGTCCGCGTGCTCTCGGCGCACCGCACTCCCGACGACGCGCTGGCCTGGGCGCGCGACGCGTCCGGCCGGGGTCTGCGGGTCGTCATCGCCGGCGCGGGCATGGCCGCGCACCTGCCCGGCGTGCTCGCGGCGGTGACGTCGCTGCCGGTGATCGGCGTACCGATCAGCTCCAGCCGCCTAGAAGGCGTCGACGCGCTCCTCGCGATCGCGCAGATGCCGCCGGGCGTGCCGGTCGCCACGGTCGCCATCGACGGTGGCCGCAACGCCGGCCTGCTCGCCGTCCGGATCCTGGCCGCGACGGACGAGCTGCTGCGCCGCCGCTACGACGCCTTCCGCGCCGACATGGCGGACAAAGTCCGGGCGAAGGACGAGAAGGTGCGCGCCGAGTTCGCACCCGGCAGCGGTGCGCGCGGGATCGGGTTCCGCTGATCCGCCGATTCCGCTCTGCGCCCCCGCGCGGCTACAGCGCTGGCAGCCCGTCGATGCTGGCGGCGTTGCGGTCCGCCCGGTAGGCGGTGAGGCCGTCCGGCCCACGGCGCTCCGCCCAGCCCGGCAGGAGGGCGCGCTGAGCGCGGTACTCCGTCAGCGGGACCGCGAAGCCGCAGGAGTCGGCGACGCGGGTCACATCGACGCGGATGACGGCGCAGGCGCCCGGCAGGTCGGGCAGGCGCGCCGCCAGCACCGGAAAGCGGGGATCGTCGGCCAGGACGACCTCGCCGCGCCCGTGGAGGCGCACGATGCGGGGCGGCCCTTCGCCATGACTACAGCGCCTCCAGCCGTTCGCGGACCGTGCCGTGCCGCACGAGGAACCGGGCCGGGTCGAATGCACCCTCTGGGACCTCGACGCCCTCCTCCGCGAGGGTCTCGCCGAACGGCGCCCCGGTCTCCCAGGTCCGCATCGCCGCCGCTTGGACGACGCGGTACGCGTCGTCGCGGGCCATGCCGCACTCGACGAGCCCGAGCAGGACCTGCGAGGAGTAGACGAGCCCGCCCGTGGCCTCGAGGTTGGCCCGCATCCTGTCGGGGAAGACGCGCAGCCCCTCGACGACCCGGACGGCGAGGTGCAGCTGGTAGTCGGCGGCGATCAGTGAGTCGGGGAGCACCACCCGCTCGGCGGACGAGTGCGAGATGTCCCGCTCGTGCCACAGCGCCACGTTCTCCAGCGCCACGAGCGCGTTTCCGCGCAGGACACGGGCGAGCCCGCAGATCCGCTCGGCGGTGATCGGGTTGCGCTTGTGCGGCATCGCCGACGACCCCTTCTGGCCCGCGCCGAAGGGCTCCTCGGCCTCCCGCACCTCCGTGCGCTGGAGGTGGCGCACCTCCAGGCCGATCTGCTCGACGGACGCCCCGAGCACCGCGAGCGCCGTCAGCAGTTCGGCGTGGCGGTCGCGGGCGACGACCTGGGTGGGGACCGGCTCCACGCCGAGGCCGAGCCGCCCGCACACGTGCCGCTCGACGAACGGGTCGATGTTCGAGTACGTGCCGACGGCGCCCGAGATCGACCCGACCGCGACAGCGGCGCGGGCGGCCCGCAGCCGGGTCCGACCACGGTCGACGGCGAACGCGAACTGGGCCAGTTTGTGCCCGAAGGTCGTCGGCTCGGCCTGGACGCCGTGGGTGCGGCCGGCGCAGACGGTGTCCCAGTGCTCGAGCGCCCGGCGCTTGAGCACCGCGACCAGGCGGTCCGTCTCCGCGATGACGAGGTCGCTCGCACGGGCCAGCGTCGCACCCTGCGCGGTGTCGACGAGGTCCGACGAGGTCATCCCGTGGTGCACCCACCGCGCCGGACGGGTTCCGTCGTGGTCGGGGATCGTCTCCGCGAAGGCGGTGAGGAACGCGATGACGTCGTGGTCGGTCTCCCGTTCGATCTCGGCGACGCGCGTGGGGTCCGGGGCGCGACCCCGGCGGATGGCGGCGAGGTCCCCGGGCGGCACGACGCCGAGCTCGACGTGCGCCTCGGTCGCCAGGACCTCCACCTCCACCCAGGTGGCGAGCTTCGCCTCGTCGGTCCACAGCGCGCCCATCTCGGGCCGGGTGTAGCGGGGGATCACGTCTGGCGCGGGCCTTCCTCGTCGCGGCAACGGCAGCATGACGCATGCGGCCCGGGCCGCGCGACCCGCCGCCGGTCCAGAGGGGTAAAGCCCTCGCGCTAGCGTCCGATACACAGTGCGTGACCTCCTGTTCCGATCCTCCGCCGGGCGGACCGGCCCCTTCGCGCCCCGGCGCGGGCGCTGTCCGGGCGTGGCTGTTCAACGCCGTCCTGCTGGGCGGCGCGGTCGCGCTGTTCACCGTCGGGATCCGGCACCTGTCCGCGCCGGTCGAGATCCCCTTCCTGCCATGGTGGCTCCTCGGCGCCCTGTTCTGCCTCACCGAAGCCGTTCCGCTGCATGTCGCCGTCCGGCACGAGGCGCACAAGTTCAACCTCAGCGACCTGCCGCTGCTGCTCGCCGCGGCCGTCCTGCCAGGGCCGGGCGTGGCGCTCGCCGTGGTGACGGGGGCACTCGGGGGCCTGATCGCCGACCGCCGGAAGCCGCCGCTCCACGCCGTGGCCAACCTCACGTCGATGCTGTTCTACAACGCCTTCGCGGTCGTGGCGTACCGCCTGGTGCTCGGCCCGGGGGCCCCCACGAGCGGTCGGGGCTGGCTTGCGGCAGCGGCCGGCACCGCCGCGCTCATGGTCATCAGCAATCTGACCGTCACCCTCGGCATCGCGCTCGAGTCCGGCCGGTGGTCCCCCGTGGTCGAGCCGGCGACCGGTGTCGGCCTGGTCGTCGCGGCGGTCATGAGCACCACCCTGGCGCTGCTCGTGCTCGACCTCGCAGATGGTCACCCCCCGGCGCTCGTCCTCCTCGGGCTCCTCGCGGGGCTGCTGCTCGCCGCGTGCCGCGTCGCGACGCAGGCGTGGCGCCGGAACACCAAGCTGGAGATCCTGTACCAGATCGTGGGGGAGCGCGCGGCGGACACCGAGTCCCTGGGCGCCAGCCTGCTGACGCGCGTGCGCGACCTTCTCGGCTGCGCCGTGGCAGAGGTCGTGCTGTACCGCGGTGGCGCCGGCGGACCGCTGCGCCTGCGGATCGCCCACGACAACCTGCTCCACGCGGATGCCCCAGACGCGGCGGAGCTGGAGCGCACCCTCGCTGGTCAGGTCGCGGCCAGCGGGCGTTCGCTGGTCGCCGGGCAGCCGGGCGGCGAGGCCGACGGTCGGGCGCACGTGGCCGGGCAGGACCGGCGTCACGCCATCGCCGTGCCGTTGCGGGGCGAAGGCGGCGTGATCGGCATTGTCGCCGCCGCCGAGCGGCGGTCCCTCCAGCGATTCGACGCCGCCGACGTGGAGCTGCTCGAGACGGTCGCCGCCCACGCGGCCGCGGTGCTCGACAACAGCATCCTCGTCGACCGGCTGCGGTACGAGGCCGCGTCGCGCGAGTACGACGCTACCCACGACGCGCTCACCGGCCTGGCGAACCGCGGGCTGCTGCGGAGCCAGCTGGACTCCGCGCTGGCGCAGGCGCTCCCCCGGGCGGCACCGGTGAGCGTGCTGCTGATCGACCTGGACCGCTTCAAGCGGATCAACGACACCTGGGGACACCACGTCGGCGACGCCGTCCTTCAAGAGATGGCCACGCGCTTGCGAGCCGCGGTCCCCACCGGGTCGACCGTCGGACGGCTCGGCGGGGACGAGTTCGCGGTCGTGCTGCCGGCGGGCGGCGACCGGTGGATCACGGAGGCCGTCGCCGCCGACGTGCGGTTGATCCTGGCCGAGCCCGTCACGGTCGAGGGCAACGACTTCACCTGCGGCGCCAGTGTCGGGGTTGCGCTGTCCCCCGACGACGGCGTGGACTCCCCGGCACTGCTGCGCCGCGCCGACGAGGCGATGTACGCGGACAAGTCCGCCGGCGTGAGGGCGGCTTGAGCACGCCGGTCCCTGCGGGTGCGGCGCGCGGGCTGCTCAGGGCCTACGGCGCCCTATGCCGCGACCACCGTGGCGGTCCGCCCGAGAAACGCTCCGTGGCGGTCACCGGCGGCTCGGAGGG